>CAIVKT010000635.1 GCA_903906615.1 uncultured Bacteroidota bacterium
ACCACTTTTTTTGATGTCTTACTTGTGGCGAGATTTGCGCCAGTGCTCTTTTTTGCTGTTGTTTCGATTGACATAATTTATCGTTTTTGTTAAGGCTAAGTTCCCCCTTAAGTACCGATAAACCCCAACGATCTTAGCTATACCAAACTTGATTTGACCTATAATGTAAGCGGTGTTAAATACGAAAACAGAAGGGCGCAAAATAAATTATTACGTCCTTCTATTTTTGTACACAGCCTTCCACGTAAAAGAGAGTCTACATGAAAATATAGACTGTATAGGGTTATAGGTTGAGTAAACCGGGTAAACAGACCACCTAAGACCGGCGCAAATTGACCAGGCAATCGCCTGCCAAAAATTTGAAGTTCTTGCTCATTAGTTGGTTAATGATATGATTGGTTTCTATTGTGTATTTTTTACCTTATTGGAAAGCGATATTTTTTCAGATATTGCCCATGTTAGCTGTCATTGACGCAAAAAATATTGTTTACCAATGAGGAGCCGCCGGCAGGCTTTATCTTTTACAAATTTATGTAATGAGTTCGTCATTTCCTACTCGCTTTTTTCTTAGAGATTCTCCTTTTAATTCCAGACGATGAGCATTATGTATGATCCTGTCGAGGATTGCATCTGCTATAGTTTGTTCTCCTATTACATCATGCCATTTACTAACAGGCAACTGTGAGGTAATAATTAATGCACCTTTACCATGCCTGTCTTCTATAAGTTCCATCAATGCAGCCCTGCTCTGCGTGTCAAAAGGCTGTATGCCAAAGTCATCAAGTATAAGCAGGTGTTGTCGCTCGACCTTGGCCACTTCCCTGATATAAGAACCATCAGCTTTACTGATCTTCAGTTTAGCAAAGAGCTTAGCTACATTATAATACACAACTTTATATCCCATGCTGCATGCATGGTGCCCAAGGGCAGAAGCAATGTAGCTTTTGCCTATTCCTGTGCTGCCCGTAATCAGTATGTTCTCATTCCTGTCTATAAAAGAACAGTCCGTAAAACGCATGATCTGGTTCTTTTCAATGTTTCTGTCTGAACTATAATGCAGGTCTTCCAGAACAGCCTTATATCGAAAGCGGGCATTCTTGATTTTCTGTTGTACACCACGGTTTTGTCGCTCATCCCATTCACTTTCTACAAGGTGAGCAATGATCTCATCAGGGGTGTATGTTTCTGCTTTCCCCGATTCCAGGCTGATTTTAAAAGCTCTGTGCATGCCAAAGAACTTCATCTTTCTCATTTTGTTTAATGTTTCTTCATTCATAATATTTGATTTAGCTGGTTTGTTTATTTATAATAGTTTTCTCCTCTGATGTTATCGTGGAAGGGCATTGGTATCTGGTCACTTTCAGCCGGCGCTTCTTGTTTGTCTAAGCCTTTATCCAGTATTTTTTGTATCGTCTTATAGTTGTGCATCCCATAACCCAAAGCCAACTGACATGCTTTTATAAGCCGTTCATTGCTTACTTTTTTAGCAAAGCTTAATATGCCTATACAGGATTTGTAGGCTTGTTCCGGGTGCTGTTTACGGTCAAGTATCTTCAAGATGTAAAGCTTTACATCTTCATGTATTGCTTCTGCCCATGATATAAACCGTTCGGGAGTCCAGTCGCTGACAAAGCGATGTGTTGAGGCTAAGTGTTCTTTGTTGGTGGTATATTGGTATGCACTCTTAGTGCGATTATGCAAGGCGATACGCTGGTAATTACAATAAATCTCAACGCTTTGACGAGAGTAAAGCAACTTTACTTTTTTACCAATAAATACATAAGGAACACTATAGTAATGCTTATCAGGGCCAAGCCCTACATGCCCGTTCTTGCCTACCGTACCCAAATACAGTTTCTTTAGTTCGTATTTTAAAGGAGGCAGTGGCATCAGCGCAGATCTTTCTATCTCTTCAAATTGCTGTCTGCGGGTATAGTTCCTGCCTGTTAAAAGCGTATTGTTATGGTCTTCCAGAGCTGCTCTGATGGCTATGTTCAGTTCTTCCAGTGTGTGGTAGTTGTTGTCTCTTATCCTGGCATATATGCGCGTGTAGCTAATTCTTACAGCATTCTCCACTAAGGCTTTGTCTCTGGGTCTATATGCTCGTGCAGGCAGTATGGTAGTACCATAATGTTCGGCAAAGTCCGCAAAAGTCTCATTGAGTACAGGCTCATACTTGCTGCTCTTGATTACTGCTGACTTTAAGTTGTCAGGCACGATAGCTGCCGGCACACCGCCGTAATAATGTATTGCGCCTTCACAGCCGGCAATAAAATCTTCCTTTTGTTGAGTCAATACGGCTTCAACATAAGTTAGCTGACTGGCTCCTAATATGGCTAAAAACACTTCTACCTCTTGTATCTCTCCGGTATCCTTATCTATTATCTTTAGCTTCTCTCCTGCAAAATCAACATAAAGCTTATCTCCGGCCTTATGTTCCATATGCATTGTTGGATTAACCTGGTCTTTCCACTGAGAAAAGTAATGATTGAATCGGCTTCGCCCTACGCCATCAGGGTGGTCAAGTTTGTATTTTTCCCATAATAAATATCTGGTAACACCCTTCTTCTTCAGAGCCTTGTCTACGGCAGGGAATAGATTAAACAACTGTTGCAGCTTCTCGTTAAGAGGATTGTCTCCCGGTTTTACGAACAGGTCTTCAAGGTCTTTGTCGCTTAGTACGCTAATCTCTTCATAGCTTAGCTTGCTGCCTTCAAATTCTTTAAGGTACTTCTTTAAT
>CAIVKT010000636.1 GCA_903906615.1 uncultured Bacteroidota bacterium
AAGCTTAATGATTGTGGCGATAGCATAAGCTGTAGCATTTATGAGCAGCGCATGAGGTTGAGCGACAGCATTCACTTTACTTACCTGTACAACTATGTAGTAAAAAATGGATGGCCGTCTATGGAGAATGGCTCCATGTATGCGCAAATACTTGCTATTCACGATCATGCTCATTTCGATTACTACATACCCATAATAAGAAAGGCTGTATTGGACGGTCTGGTGCGGGAGAGTACCTATTATTTAATGCTCAGTTATAAGGAGCGGGAGCGAAATCCCATAAAGCATTATTTAAAAGTGCCTAATAAAGTGGTAATAGATGTCAACAGTGTAGTAGATGGTATACTGCCTGATGAAAAAACCATTGAAAAAATAAAGACCGAAGCTAAGCTTCATTGCCCGTTGAAGTGTATCATATTCGTTTACGAGTCTAATAATGAAGATGATGCCGATAACTGGTGGAAAACAAAAAAAAGCAGGATATTAGATGATATAGCGGTTATCATTGATTGCCCTACAGCAGACAATAGTTTGTATACAGATCATGAAATAATAAGTGGCCGTAAGAAAAAGATGAAGCTGTACCTGATCTATTAGGTGTATGTGCTTTATACAAATATACCATATTAATGCAGATATATGACAGTAATACAGCCGCAGTAATTTTCGCTACCTTTGCAGCCATTTATGTCTGCGCTCAAATTTTATCCGTTAACAGTAAAGGATGTAAGGCCCGAAACGGCTGATTGTGTATCTGTATCGCTGGAGGTTCCCGGCGAGCTCGCGGAGCGTTTCCGGTTTGCGCCGGGGCAGTACCTTACTTTCCGCCGGCATTTTGAGGATGCAGAGCTACGCAGGTCTTACTCCATATGCGTAAGCCCTAAGGACGGCGAGCTGCGTGTGGCCATCAAAAAAGTAGAGCAAGGCAAGTTTTCCACCTTTGCGCATGGCGACCTGAAAGCCGGTGATGTGCTGGATGTAATGCCACCCATGGGCAAATTCACCCCTGCCAAAACAGATAAAAAGCATAAAGAATACCTGGCCTTTGCGGCAGGCAGCGGCATCACCCCTATCATGAGCATCATGAAGACGGTTCTTGAAGAAGAGCCGGGCAGCAGTTTCACGCTGGTATATGGCAACCGCTCCCGCACTACCATTATTTTTAAAGAATCCATAGAGGCACTGAAAAATATATACATGGAGCGCCTGCGCGTGTTTCATGTGCTGAGCCGCGAGTATATGGATATACCACTGTTCAGTGGCCGCCTGGGCGCTGAGAAATGTGCCGCTTTCTGCAAAACACTGATAGATGTAAAGGCAACAGATGAAGCATTCATCTGCGGACCGGAGGAAATGATACTGGCTATAAAGCAAACGCTGGTAGAGCTGGGCATGCCCTCGCCAAGTGTGCATTTAGAGCTTTTTGCATCGCCCGACCAGCCCAAGGCCGCTCATGAAAAATGGGCTGCCACACACCGCACCGATGACGGCCCCAAGAGCAAAGTAAGCATAAAGCTGGATGGCGCTACCTTTGAAATGGAAGTGCCTTTTGAAGGCGAAAGCATACTGGATGCCGCACTGAGAAACGGTGCCGACCTGCCTTATGCCTGCAAGGGTGGCGTATGCTGCACCTGCCGCGCCAAAGTAACAGAAGGCGAGGTGGAAATGGAAGTGAACTACGCCCTGGAGCATGATGAAGTAGAAAAAGGCTTTGTGCTTACCTGCCAGAGCCACCCCCGTACTGAAAGGGTGGTGATAGATTTTGATGAGCGGTAATGATTAGAGCAGGAATTGCATTTCAGCTAATTCTTTACCTACCTGTTGCACACCTTTTAGTATCCGCCGGGTTTGCACGTCCGATGGTTTTTTATTCCCCTTTATATATTGGGCAAGCAAACTTTGGTTCATACCAATGCGCTGGCTCAGCGCCTTTGCGTTGATGACTTTATAAAATTCAAAAAACTGCGGCAGCTCAAGCGATGTTTTTATATTATCTTCTGTGACCGTTTTACCGCTTTCTTCAAAATATAAGTTAAGTGCTTCCAGCATATTGGCTTTCAATTCAGGGAAATCATTGCCAACAGTATATACAGGGTATTTGCTCGCATAAGCGCAATAGCCGGTATTTGTTCGCTCCACTATCATTTCTATCCTTCTCATAAAAAGCCATCAACATTATTACATAAACATCCCCCCTAGCCCCCTTCTCTAACACACAAGGCTCACCCGCAAGGGGGAATTCCCATCGCAAGTAAGTACTCCTTATAACTAAGGTAATAAATAAATTGCTTTATCTATTGTAAAGTACCTGGAATTTTATTTAGCAAATGGCTTATTCATCCGAATAAAGTTATTTTTGTTACAGGAAAGATGAAACTTTCCTTTGTCTTTCCATATGTGTTCATTCCGCAAGATCTTATTAGTTGCTGCTGCTGTTCTTTGCATCATCTCACAGGCTGCTGCCCAAAAAAGGCAGGCAGATAATTTTGGCAGGCAGCGCTGGGTGGACAGTGTGTACAATGCGCTGAACGAAGAGGAACGTATAGGGCAGCTATTCATGATCGCGGCATACTCGGGCGGTAAGAATTATAATGAAGATGCTGTTACCAAACTTATAGCGGCGCACCAGGTGGGCGGCCTCATATTTATGCAGGGCGGCGCAGGCAGGCAGGCTGTGCTGACCAACCGCTACCAGCATATGGCGCAAACACCGCTGCTGATAGGAATGGATGGCGAATGGGGGCTGGGCATGAGGCTGGATAGTATTAAAAACTTTCCAAGACAGATGATGCTGGGCGCTACGCGCGATACTGCCATCATGTACCGTATGGGCTGCGCCATTGCTGCGCAATGCAAAAGGCTGGGTGTGCATGTAGATTTTGCCCCTGATGTGGATGTGAACAACAATGCCGCCAACCCGGTAATTAATACACGCTCCTTCGGGCAGGACAAGGTGTGGGTATCGCGGATGGGCATAGCTTATATGCACGCCCTGCAATACAATGGGGTAATGGCGTGTGCCAAACACTTCCCCGGCCACGGCAATACGAGCGTAGACTCGCATAAAGACCTCCCGGTAGTGGCACAGTCGCTGGAGCAGATGGATACGCTGGAGCTATACCCTTTCAGGCAAATGATAGCTGCCGGGGTGAAGAGCATTATGATAGCCCACCTACAAGTGCCTGCACTGGATACCACTGCGCACATGCCGACCACGCTGTCTAAAAATGTAGTGACCAACCTGCTGCGCAATAAGCTGGGCTTTACCGGCCTTGTATTTACCGATGCCATGAACATGCAGGGCGTTACCAAATACTTCTCCTCCGGCGATGCCGACCTGATGGCATTTAAGGCGGGTAATGATGTGCTGCTCTTCTCGCAGGATGTACCCACCGCACTCACTAAAATAAAGAATGCTATAGACAGCGGCAGCATACCCATGGCCATGCTGGAAACCAGCGTGAAGAAAATACTGGGCGCTAAGTACGATGCCGGCCTTGCGACATTTAAAGACATTGACCCTACCAACATTACCGCCGACCTGAACCAGGCCATAGACCCTATACGCGCACAGGTAGCAAAGGGCGCTATAACACTCGTAAAAGACGATAACCGGATACTGACCAAGCTGAACGAAAATATGCGCGTGGGCTATATAGGCATCAATGCCAGCAAAAGCACTCCGCTATATACCGCGCTCGATGATGTATTCAATAACATAAAACCGGAGTGGCTGCCGAAGGGTTCATCGGCCGATAGCGCGCAGAAGATACTGGAGCATATGTACAAGTATGATGCTACCATTATAGCTGTGCATGACCTCAACTTTACGCCTGGCAATAACTATGGCCTGAGCGATGAGGCGCTGGGCTTTTTGCAGCAGGCCGCCTGCCGCAACAATGTGATGATCGTGCTGCTGGGCAATGCCTATACCACACAATATTTTTGCGGGGCCAGCTCTGTGCTGGTAGGTTATGAAGATGATACTATAACCGAGAACACGGTGGCCGATGTGCTGCTGAAAAAGATAAAGGCTAAAGGCAAGCTGCCCGTTACCGCCTGTGTGAACGGGCAGAGCATATGCCCTGCGCCGCCGAGAGCGCCGGTGATAGCCAAAGATGCATCGAACGAACTGACGAAGACCATATACCCGGCTGATGCAGGAGTGGTAGACCAAAACGCACTGGACAGGCTGGATATGTTCATGGCCCGCAACATAGCCGATGGGGTTTTCCCGGGATGCAGGGTGGTGGGCGCGCGCAATGGCAAGGTGTTCTATGATAAGGCATTTGGCTACATGACCTACTCCAAGAAGCAGGCTGTGGACACCAACACCCTTTATGATATGGCCTCCTGCACGAAGGTGCTGGCTACGCTGATGGGCGTGATGAGGCTCTATGAACAGGGCAAACTGGACCTTGATAAAACCATTGGCGACTACCTGCCATCGGCAAAGGGAACGAATAAGGCCAACCTGCACATTAAAGACCTGCTGCTGCACCAGGCTGGCTTACGGAGCTGGATACCTTTCTTCAGGGAGGCGGTAGATAAAGAGGGGAAGCCGCGTAAGGGGCTGTTCAGCAATACGCCGCAAAAGGGGTTTGATATACAGGTAGGGGCTACGCTGTACCTGCGCAACGATTACAAAGACTCTATGTGGAACCAGGTATAT
>CAIVKT010000637.1 GCA_903906615.1 uncultured Bacteroidota bacterium
GACACCACCATGAAGCCCTTCGTACAGGTTATATGTATATGGACACTTGGGGCACTTGATGCAAAAAGCATAAAGCCCCAGCTTGTAAAAGCCCTGGCGTATGCTTCTGATAATGAAAATAATTTCGGGGGAAATATTATGGACCCAAGGGTCTGTACACACCTGCCTACTGTAAAAGAAGCGCTGAGTACATTGGTCGGTAAGTTATAATTGAGATTACTATTCCGTTATCGGATCAGCGATCTTGCCGTCTATCACGTGCCAGTTCTGTATCTCTTTCACCACTTTCACGTGCTTACGCATAGTTTTCTGTTCGGCCAGTTTTGCTTGTTCAGCAGCGGCAGCCACACTGTCGGCATGTTGTTGCTCCATAGCCTTTACCTGTGCCACGCCCTGTGATATGCCAATGGTGGTACCCGACGTTATCCCTGCTTTGTTGCCGGCGCTGTAGCCGCTATCGTATGCTGTTTGCTTGATACCGGACATCGCCATAAAGAAGGCTGCAACTCCTAACACGAGACCTATTATCAGGCCGATCAATATTTTTTTCATGAGCAGGAAAGAAATTTTTCGAATTATAAATGTACTACAATAGAATTGTAAAATGCAGAATAACAGCGGCTATCACCTCTTATTAACAATAATCGCCTTTTTGATACATTTATTATTTAATTAATTGGGTGCTTTAAAGTAGATTTTATGCTTTTCAGTGGTTTCCTAGCGCTACACACTCCACGGTATCGTAGGCTCTGTGCCGGGTACAAAGATACCTCCTCTGTTGCCGACCTCCACGCTCCCAAAGCGGGATGCAAATACTTCGGGCAGCGCCCTGTCGCCGGGTACAGAGAGCCACAGCCGCAGCAGGTGCCGTTTTTGTGCTGTATCTTCCCAGTCTTCAAAGCCGGTACGGTCGTGCAGCAGCCCGTGGTTATATACAAACTGCATATCGCCGGGTTCCAGTTCCATAGATAAGTTCAGTTGTGGGTCATTGGCCAGCCGGTCAAACAGATCCAGCGCCTCCACATGAGCCGGTGTAAGGCGTGGTGCATCTTCAAACCGCTGTGCCGAATCAATATATTGCCGCTGGTAAAAGATGGTAAGAAACCCACTCTCAAAACTAAATACCGGTATCAGCAGGTAAGGTAGCATACCCTCCGGCACCTCGCCACGGCGGTCGGTAGCTATGGGTTGCAGCAGCAGTTCCAGTAGATCGGGGCGTGCTTTACGGATTTCATTAAAGATCGTGGAGGCGCTCACTAACAGCGATGCTCCGCCCGCCTTAGCCTTATTGATGCACAGCAGCCCCACTACGTCTGTGGAGTCGGTATGAAAGGTCTGTCGTTCGTTGGTTTGGTAAATCCGCACATTGGGGTCGTTGCTGCTCAGGCCGAGGTCGCGTACATGGCCCAGCATATGCCCTTTCGCGTTCTGCGATCTTGGGGTGCCCAGGTGGCAGCCCAATCCGTAAAATATAGTACCCGCCTCGCGCTCAGTATATTTGGCCACAGGTAGTCCTCCCAACAATGCAAAACCACGGCCTCGTATCAGGTCTCGTCGCAGGGCCATAAGACGTTCTGCAAGTCCCGGCAATGGAAAATTTGCAGCGGTAAGCACAGCAATATTCTGTCCCGATGCAAGTACAGGCGCGGCAGCCGCTTCCAGCTCTGCAATATCAGATGCAGATAATTGTAGCATCCACTCGTCCTTCCGTTGCGTCATATCCGGCCCGTACCATGATGATGCGGAGTGCTGCTCACCGGGCAACGATAGCGCTATTTGTTGTTCCATGTTCAGGAGGTTTTTGCATAGCTAAAGTACACAACAGCTTTCTATTTTACCCCAATCTGCTACAGCGAAGTGGCCTAACTACCGGGAAGCAGTTTTCTACTATGGACTTTCGACTAACTATTATCTACTAACTACTATCTACTATCTACTAAAGACTAACGACTATCCGCCCGTATATCCACCGATCACCGGCAGCACCTCGCCGGTTATATAGCTGGAGCATTGCGGCGATGCCAGGAATACATATGCAGGCGCCAGTTCTTCCGGCTGCGCGGCGCGTTTCATCGGTGTGTCTGCGCCAAACTTGGTGATATCCTTTTCCTGCTGATCTGCGGGATTCAGTGGTGTCCATACCGGGCCGGGTGCTACAGCATTTACCCTTATGTCTTTAGGGATCAGGTGTGTGCCTAATGAGCGGGTGAACGCATGTATGCCGCCCTTGGTCATCGAGTAATCCAACAGGTCCTTATTGCCCATCATGCCGGTTACCGAGCCTGTATTTACTATGGCGCTGCCCGGCTGCATATGCGGTATGGCCGCCTGAGCCATATGAAAATAGCCATACAGATTGGTCTTCATGGTACGATCAAAGTGTGCCTCGCTCAGGTCTTCAAAGTTAGATACATGCAACTGGAAGGCTGAATTATTCACCAGTACATCCAGCCGGCCAAATTCAGTGACCGTTTGTGAAACGGCATCTATGCAAAAATTGCGGTCGGCCACATCGCCGGGTATCAGCAGGCACTCCCTGCCTTCCTGTTCCACCATGGCCTTGGTATCTTCGGCATCCTGGTGTTCGTTAAGGTACACAATGCACACATTCGCGCCCTCGCGGGCAAATAATACCGCCACAGCACGGCCTATACCTGAGTCGCCGCCGGTAATGATGGCCACCTTGTTTTTTAGTTTATCAGAGCCCTTGTAGTAAGGCGCATCGCACATAGGTTGCAACTCCTGTGCGGCCTGCTTGCCTGGTTTCTTCAGGTGTTGCTTGCCCATAGGAGGCTCGGGGTACTTGCGCGCGCCGGCCTGCATAGCCTTATCTGCTTTCTTTTTAGGCTTGCTCTTATCAGCCCGTGCTACTTCGGCTTGTAGTTTTTTATATTTATCTGCTGTTTTTTCAGCTTCGAGTTTGTAGTTCGTTTTTCTTTTCATGGTACTTGCCGGTATTCGTGAACACAGTTATTCAAAAAAATTATACCAGCGGAATAGAAAATAACAATACTCCCATAACCATATTAACATCATCGGTTAGTCCTCAGGAAGTAACTTTGCACATCTTTTTAAAAACAACCACCATAAAAACAATACAAAAAATGTCAGCAACAAAAGGTTACGCAGCGTATAATGCAACGGACAATTTGGCCCCTTTCGATTTTAACAGGAGGGAAGTAGGCCCGCACGATGTACAATTTGAAATACTATACTGTGGTGTATGCCATTCGGATCTGCACCAGGTACACAATGAATGGGGCGGTACAGTATACCCCATAGTACCCGGCCACGAGATCGTAGGTAAGGTAACAGCAGTAGGCGCGCATGTAAGGAAGTTTGCTGTCGGAGACCTCGCTGGTGTCGGCTGCCTGGTCGACTCCTGCCAGGAATGTGATAATTGCGAAAAGGGCCTCGAGCAGTTTTGCCGCAATGGTTTTACCGGCACTTACAACGGTAAAGACAAAATTAGTGGTGGTGTTACCTATGGTGGCTACTCCAACCAGATAGTAGTGGACGAAAAGTTTGTGCTCAAGGTATCAGATAAGCTGCCATTGGCCAATGTGGCACCATTGCTGTGCGCAGGTATCACCACGTACTCGCCCTTGCGCCACTGGAAGGTAGGCAAGGGACATAAGGTGGCTGTAGTGGGCCTGGGTGGCCTTGGCCACATGGCAGTAAAGCTGGCTGCATCCTTTGGTGCAGAGGTAACTATGCTCAGTACATCGCCCGGCAAAGAGCAAGACGCACGTCACCTGGGCGCGCATCACTTCGCACTTACCAGCAATGAGGAACAGGTGAAAGAACTTACCGGCAAGTTCGATTTCATCATTGATACAGTTTCTGCCGAGCACAACTACAATGTATACCTCGGTATGCTCAATACCGATGGTGTGATGATCTGCGTGGGTGCGCCACCCACGCCCAGCCTCATCTCTGCGTTCAGCCTCATAGGCGGGCGCAAAAGCCTCGCAGGCTCATTAATAGGCGGTATCGCCGAAACACAGGAAATGCTGGATTATTGTGCCGAGCACAATATCACATCTGATGTAGAAGTGATAGAAATGGCTTACATTGATGAAGCTTACAAGCGTATGCTAAAAGGCGATGTAAAGTACCGCTTCGTGATAGATATGGCCACGCTTTAAATTGCAGTCAACACATAGGTATGACATAGATCAATAGGGCCACAGTTATGCGGCCCTATTGTTTTTAACTTTTATCAGAAGAAGTAAACCAATATTCCGATTGCTATCACAACAGCGCATACACCTATGAGTATGAAGTGGACAATATGCGGATTGCGCTTGTATTTTTCCGAGTCTATATATTTGAGCATGATGATAGTTCGTTATTGTTCCTTACTCCTTAAAATCCAATAGATGCTTCTACCATCGTGCCGCTAAACTGGCCACCGTTGAGGATATTGGTAACTGCATAGTTCAGGTATACCTGGTTCACGTATTCCGCCTTCAGTATGATGTTGCGGGTCACGAACCAGCCTGCCGAGCCTACTGCGCGGTTGATGGTGATATCATTGGTATTGGCCTGCATCTCAGCTGTTACAGAATTGTAGCGTGCGCCTATCCAGAAGTTCTCTTTATGCGCCGGGAACCTATACACCACATCTGCTGCGTATTGTGTGGCCTGGCGGGTGGTTTTTTCTGTTATCGTCCTGCCTTGCGCATTTTCAAATGTGCCGAAGAACTCCAGCCCCCTGTATTTCAAAAACAGGTTCACCATAAATGTATTCACCTCTTCACTGAAACCGGGATTGTACCGCCCCGAGAATGCGCTATAGTCCACTTCATTAGATATGGTAGTGCCGCTGGCTACATTGGGGTTTTCCATTACATAGTAGTAGTGGGAGCCTGTGCGGTCGCCGCCAAACAATGTATTGCTGGCAGCGCTCTCCACACCATAGAAAGAACCTGTGAGCCTCATCCTGGTGTTTTTATTGAGCTGCTTGTCATACCCTATTTTTCCATGCACCGCCGGCTCATATTTATTCACCTGCCCGGTAGAGGAATCTATTTTTGTGGCAGCAACGACAGTTGGATTCAGTTCGCCATTAGTTAAACCAGCCATCGCAAAGAAGCCCGACTTGTGGTGGTAATAGATCTCGCCGCCAATTTCTGTGGCAAATTCGTCCATGATATAATTTTCAACAAACGGATTGTAAATGGTATTGCCACCATCTGTTCTCCTGAAGTGTTCATCGCCATAGTCCACGTCAAACTGGCCTACCTTTATGGTTACGCTCTTCATAATGTTGTCTACCCACTTGCTATGCAGGAAGCCCAGCTTGTCAAACTGTACATAGCCGCCCTTCACCCATGCGTCTTCATGGTGCCTCGATGCCAGGTACACAGTAAGGTTCAGGCGTATACCGTCTGATAGCTGCGCGTCTATATTCAGGTTGGCCATGGCCAGGTCAAAACCATCTGTAAGTTTGGTAAGGCTGTTTACGTTACCGTTAAAGCCCGGCTGTGTTACTGCTATGGCTGTATTCTTATCCGTTAGCGCCTGGAAGGTCTCTTCAAAGTTGCCGCCTATCTTCACTTTCATTTTTGTGAATGGGGTGGTGTCGTTCTTGGGTGTTTCAAATACATTAAGCCCGCGCTTATCATTATACCTGAAATATTGCATTTCCTGCTGCGCCATTGCCGTAAAGCCAATGACTGCAAGCAGTCCTGTAAAAGCAACACTGATCGCGACTGTAGATTTTTTCATCATTATGTTTGGTTTTAGAATGCAAATGAGATACTAAGAAGTGGGTTACTGTTTTACTGCAAAAACTGTTTTAAAATGAATGGTTATCTCATCGCCGGTCTTCATGGTGCCCAGCATTGCTACGGGAGGCTTCACACCATAGTCGGTCATCTTTATAGTTTTTGATCCTTCAAATGCTATATTGCCATGCGAAACTGCCGTTACAGTTACCGACATATCAATTGTCTTGGTAACGCCCGCAATAGACAGGTTCACCTTAGCCGCTATCACTTTGCCTTTGGCATCTACCGGTATGCCTGGCAACTGGGTAGCCAGCGCAAAAATGATCTCCGGGTGGTCATCTGCTTTCAGCGCCTTGTAGGTGTTATTGTTCATCATAGAACCCTCGGTGCTTTTAATGGACTTTACTTCCATCTTTATATTCATAGCAGTGAGGTCAAAGCTGGTATTGCTGTTCCAGCTTACACTGCTTTCCCCGCTCACGGTTGTCACGCGCTCATCCCAGTCGTGCAGGTTGGAGGTGCCGTGGATACTTACTGTATAGCCTTCGGCCAGCGTATAGGTGTTTTTCACCGGGGTATCCGCGCTCATCAATACCAATGCAGTCGCTGCCAGTAATAATTTTTTATACGATCTCATGTTTTTTGGTTTTAGTTACGGGTTCATTTTTTCAAATACCAATCCTGCTATGGTTCCTTGTATCAATGCCAGTACGAACCAGGTCGTCACTACCGCAAACGATACACTCATAGCGCTGTAAATAAGCCACATCATTGGCAGCGTGGCGATAAGCGTATAGATAACGCCAAACTCTATGCCCCGACTGATGAAAGAGCCGGTCAGTGTGCCTTTAAACCTGCTCCAGAACCACGATAAAGCCATGCTGATGATGAATGGATGCGCGTAATACAGCATCGTTCTGCCTGGGTCTGTATTAAACGCCGGGTCGAAATATTGGGATGCCACTCCCGGCAACAGCCAGATGGTGGCATACAACCCAAGGATACTAAGGATAAGCAAAACAAAACCTGCGGCTAATCCCGCTAAAGCTATTTTTTTCATGATTGATTTAATGATTGAGTATCGTTTGCCCCATAACGGGATTAATTTTTTCGCTTTAAGCGGTAAGTATCACCTTTAATGCCTTTTCCTTTGCGGCATTACCAAACGTATCGTATGCCTCAATCACTTGGTCAAGCCTGAAATGGTGTGTGATCAATTGTTTCGGCTCTATCTTCTTCGATAATACTGTTTTATACAGCATAGGTGTGGTTACCGTATCTACAAGGCGTGTGGTGATCGTTATGTTACGCGACCAAAGTGTTTCCATATGCAGTGTTACGCTTTTGCCATGCACGCCTATGTTGGCAATATGCCCGCCCGCCGCTACTATCTCTTCACACAATTCAAAAGTTACTGCCAGCCCCACTGCTTCTATCGCTGTGTCCACGCCTTTGCCATTAGTGAGGCTCATTACTTTTTCCTTAGCATTCTCTTTGCTGCTGTTGATGATGTGGGTAGCGCCAAATGTTTTGGCAACCTCCAGGCGGTTATCATCCTGGTCTATTACAATGATCTCTGCCGGTGTATAGAACTGCGAGGTAAGCAATGCAGCCATACCTACAGGGCCTGCGCCTACTATGGCTATCACATCTCCGGGTTTCACCTGTCCGTTCAGCACGCCGCATTCAAATCCTGTGGGCAGTATATCGCTCAGCATCACCAGCGCTTCTTCATCTGCGCCTGCGGGTATCGGGTACAGGCTGTTATCGGCATGTGGTATCCGCACATATTCGGCTTGCGTGCCGTCTATCATATACCCCAGTATCCATCCGCCATCGGCACAGTGCGAGTACATGCCTTTTTTGCAATTTTCACATTTGCCGCAGGAGGTCACGCAGGATATGATCACATGGGCGCCCTTTTTGAAGTTGCTTACCGCATTGCCGGTTTCTTCCACAATGCCAACGCCCTCGTGACCTATGATCCGGCCATCTGTTACTTCCGGCAGGTCGCCCTTCATGATATGCAGGTCGGTGCCGCATATTGTTGTCTTCAGTATCCGCACTACTGCGTCTGTCGGTTTCTGTATTACCGGCATTGGCTTCTCTTCCCATGCTTTCTTCCCTGCTCCGTGATAAACTAATGCTTTCATTTTTTTGGTTTTCTAATAGTGAGAAATAAGGATACAAAGGTTCGTTCTTATTGACACGCAAATGCTGACAATGGTCAGTAGTAAAGATGATTGACAACAGGACGCGCTTTAACTGGCGGGTGTTTTAAAAACGAGGACATGGTGAAATAGCTTTTCGCTATTGTATTCTGAATAGGAGCGACTGTAGGCGCGGTGATCTCACCAACGGGTTAATTACAGCTGAATATACTTTGTGAGATGAATTGAGGATGAGTTACATGATAAGGTACAACTCGGTATGCTCAATGATATAGGCCTAATAACCGTGCCATTGTGTATGCGTTATAATAAAAAAGGGGAGCCGCAGATATATGGCTCCCCTGTTTAAAGTATTTTATATAAATGCAACTCTTGCAGTTACGGCACCAATGTACATCTTCCGTTAAAGGTGAGATATACAGTTTCATTACGCCGGTCTGCAAATTTTATGTAACACAAATGTTTCAAAGTGATGATATGCACACACAACTCTACAGCAGGCACATGAAGTTGTTCGGCGATATTGCAGATTGGGATCGGATCACTACGGTTGGATAAGGCAATGTCCATCACCTGTATTGCCTTATGTACCTCGTGCGATGTTAGATCCTGCAATTGCATGGCAAACAAATTGAGTGATGTTCAGGTGATCACCGTGTTGAAAAATATTCTCTTACGAATGCATGTTGCTGGTTGTCGGTCATTTTATCCGCTTGTTTTACTTCGATCTTTATTTTTTCGAAGAGATGGTCTGCCCTTAAAATATTCAGCAATTCGGTC
>CAIVKT010000638.1 GCA_903906615.1 uncultured Bacteroidota bacterium
ACTTACTTTTTGTGCTGAGTAGTCTGTTCTTTTTCTTTAGCGTTGATCATCTGTTCGGGTTGCCTAAAAAGTTAGCATGGCCAATTCTCGCAGTTCTTCTTTGCAATCCTATACTGCTGTTTCAATGCAACCTTATCTCCAGCGACAGCCTTTTTTGCTCGCTTACCGTCATATGGCTCACCACATGCCTTTGGATCGTGAAAAGGCCCGGCTGGTGGGCATTGATCGTGCAACTGCTATTTTTATACCTGGCCTTCAGGGTAAGGTACACAGCTATGTTCTTCCCTGTGGTGGCTATTGTAGCCGTTATAGAATGTTTGGCCAAGAACCACTATAAACTTATTGGCATGGGGCTTACCATAGCTGTAATATCCCTGACCGTGTGGCAGCAGAAGAAAGCAACATTGCAATACACCAACACAGATGTTTTCTCCGGCTTTGCCGGCTGGCAGATAGCTAATAACGCATTGTATTGTTATCCTTACATTTCGCTGCAACGAGAAGACCTGCCCAACCGGGAGATGCAACTCGTAGACTTCGCAGTAAAGAAATATATAGATTCTGTGCAAAAAGGCAACGGCGTGGGGTATGTGTACCTGTGGGATAAGCGGTCGCCGCTGAAAAAATACCTGAACCTATGCGCTAACCGCAACCATACCGATTACCTTATTAGTTGGTTCAACGCATCTGTGACGCTCAATGATTATGGGTGGTATATTGTGTGGCATTATCCCGGCGCTTTTATGCGCCACTTTATTGTCCCTAATAGTGTAAATTATTTTTATCCGGCCACAGAAGCGCTGGGCAACTATGATTATACCAACATAAAGCTACCTGCCGAAACGATGGCCTGATTTGGTTTTCGGTCAGAACACATTGATTGTACCTTTCCTGTTTTGCAGAGTACAGTTATTGGTATATATCCAGCATTATCGCTGCTGCTCAACCTGGTGAATATTGCGGCGATCCTGTTCTTCCTGGTGCGTGCTGTGCCGGTATGGGGCCGTGTAACGCATGGCGACAAGGGTTTATTTTTGGTATGGAGCCTTTTCTTTACGGGGTATATGGCGTTCAGTATTTTTGCTTCGGCGGTGAACCTGCGCTTTATGGATTATCTATTCGTTACGGGTTACATCATGCCGTTTGTTTTATTTATGAAAGCACGGCAAATGCGTGTAAAGCCCGCGCAGCGATAAACGATATTGGTTTTAAATTTCTATTTTTGAGCGTAAAGCAACTGCACACTGTACCCGGTAACATGGCCAATACTGAAAAAAATATTGCAACACACAATGAGCCGGTCAACACAGGCAACGCAGGGCTAAAAGGGCAATTACTGAAATGGGCGCCCTACATCATCTTGATTTTTACAGCGCTGTTGTATAGCAAAGCTATATTTAATGAGCTACTGGCATTCGACGATTCTACTTTCATATATGACAATGCACTGGTGAAGGGGGGCAACTTCCTTAAAATATTCACCACCTTTGCCGATGGCAAGTACCAGCCGCTGACCACGCTTTCTTTCGCGCTGGAATACAAGCTATTCGGGTTTAACCCCATGACCTTCCACATCACCAATATCCTACTGCACCTGTGCAGCACATTCCTTGTTTTTAAAATAGCTGAGCGGCTGAGCGGCCACAGAGTAACTGCGGTAGTTGTGTCGCTGCTATTTGCCATACACCCTATGCACGTGGAAGAAGTAGCGTGGACATCGGAGCGCAAGGATATGCTGTATGCGCTTTTCTACCTGCTGTCTGTTTTCTTTTACCTGCGATATACAGATGGCGGGTACAAATTGAAGTATTACATAGTCGCAGCAGGGTGTTTCCTACTTGCAGTTTTTTCAAAAACAGAGGCGGTAACACTGCCGTTGCTGCTCGTAGTTATAGATGTGTACCGAAGCAGGAAGATAGCCGGGAAAGCAGTGTGGGAGAAGCTGCCGCTGCTTGCATTCTCTTTGTTCATTTTTATACTGGGCATGCTGTCTCGCGGCGGTGATGGCGCAATAGAACAGATCACACCGGCATCTTATGGTTTTATCAACCGGGTATTTCTCTTTACCACTATACCGGCCTTTTATATCGTCAAACTAATAGCGCCG
>CAIVKT010000639.1 GCA_903906615.1 uncultured Bacteroidota bacterium
GAGGCCACAGTGGCTATAGTGTCGTAGGGATAAGCCGCAATGCCCCGCTCCAGTATATAATGATCGGTAAGGACATCTATACCCGATGACCAACTGGCATACACAGTCTGGTGATCTACCATGTGCGCGGTGAAATTGATCAGGCCCGCAGCGGAGTCTGCCACCTGCACCTCGCGTATGGGCGATGAGTACACCGTTGTTTTGCCGGGCAGCGTCCATTGCAGGCGGTAGTAGAGTACAGCTGCGTTTGCTGCTGCCGCGGTGTCGGTGATCGCGTAATTGGCCTGGCGCAGTATATGCGGCGTTACATTGGTCACGGTGTCAAACAACACCTTATCTACAGACCGCTCCACAGTATATAAATGCACAGCGGTATCTATGAGCGAGTACCACACAGCCTGCACATCCTTGCCTGCCCTGTAAGCATTGAAGTACAAATAATCTGTAGCCGCAGGGAATGCAGCAGTAGGGCCGCCATCATTGAACCAGAATTCAGAGAATGGCTTTGCTTGTATTTCGGCAGAATAGCCCTGGTCGTAAGGCACCCAAGTCACATTCTTGTACGGGTAGTAAGCAAACACGCCTCCAGTATCATCACTTAATATCCCATTCTCTGTATAGGTATTTCCGGGATGGTCGTACTGCGTGATGCCTAGCGAATACGCATCAGGCGGGCGCGTGCAGGAAGGACAGGAGGTGTCGTTAAGTACATGTACCACTTCGCTATCCAACAGGTACAATGTAATACCGGCGCTGTCGGCGGGCATGTCTGTAGACTTGAGGGTATAGCTGCGCGGCATCAGGTATTGTGTGGCTCCCGGATTGGTGATCAAATCCTGCCTGTACAGTGTTACCTCCGCATTCTCAATATCTTGCCCATTAGGCTGTACAGAGGCCAGCAGTTGGTTGGATAATGTATAATCTACCCACGAATTGCCGCTAAGGTTTTGCTGCAATGCGGTTGCGCCGCTTGCCGGGAATATGGTGTACTTGCGGTCGAAGATGTGAATATCATCAATAGCCATTCCATCAAAAGTAACACCGGGGTCTGCCGACATCACAAACCGGAAATGAATGATCTGCCCCGGAGCAGAAACAGGCAATGGTATCGAGGCCACATGCCAGCGGGTAAAGCCTTCTGTGTTCCACACATCAAAAGAAGAGTCGTACCAATTGGTGCCTTGCCCTGTAATGCCCAGCTTAGTCCAAAGCGTACCATCATAAGAATATTCCACCCAGCCCGCATCGCACAGGTCGGCTGGCCCGCAATTCTCAATCGCCATAGCCGCGCTGAAACTGAGCATGGGATTGGTGAGCGAAGAAATATCGAAGCAGGGCGAGTAAAGGTAAGACAGCTCCAGGTTGTTGTAATTACCTGTGAGGTTGGTCTTCCATGCTTTGGTGCCGCTGGCGGCTTTATATACTTTGCCGGTAGCGGGGGTGCCATACTGCCATGAGTCTTTAAAGCCATCGCTAAAGTAGCCTCCATCGCTCTGTTCAAAATTTTCGAGATAAGGATAGGACGCAATAATAAGGCTGTTGCGGAAGTGGTAATTGAGTATGCTGTCGTTAGCCGTATAGCTATCGCCCGCAGTGGTGAGCCACGTATTGATCGTATGCGTACTGCCCGGCAACACAGGCATTTCTTGTGTAAATGTGTGGTCTATGGTAGCCTTGGCTGCTATAGAGTCAATTGTATCAGTATATACAGGACCACCATCCAGCGAATAGGATACCTGCACATTGTATAGCTTGTGCGTAACTCCATTATGCACCTGTACCACTAATGGCTGCGGCGAAGACAGGCCGCAATTGGTAGGCAGCGGGGATACAACGCTTACCAGTTGGGCATCATTGGTAACGGTGTACATTTTAAAATTATCGAGCGTGATGCCGTTACCATAGTTTACCGCAGAGATCAGCGAGGTATCATTTTGCCCAAAGGATATTTGTGTGCTGGTTGAAAAGTCTTTGCCGGCCTGTCGCATAGCATCCGTAAGCGAGAGCGACTGCACATGCGTGAGGTAGCCGGGATAGGCATTGAGGTTGTAGGTGTAGAATGCTCCGAAAGAAGTTGTATCACTGGCACGTGCCGTCACAATATTGCCCGTAGCCGTCTTTGGTGTGCCATGTAGCAGGTAATCAAAGTCAACCCTTATCTCAGCAGATGCCGTATCGTAGCGGCCAAGATTGAAGGTGCCGACAAAAGTATTGCGGCTGCCATCGGGTAGGTATTGGTTGGCATCGAGGCTGATAGAACGGCTGCCGCCAATGGTTATATCGTCACTCACAAAAGAGCGCATCCGGCCTGAGTCATTGGTATTGAAATAGTCCCAATGTCCATTTGGCGACACACCCATGCTATCGTGGCTTACAGACAATACCGGCATTGTTTCAAAATCATCGGTGAATGGCGTGGCGAGGTCAAGCGAATCATTACGGATATTCAGTACCGTAAAAGCGATTGTATCATTGATTGGCTGCGGGTCGGCAAGGTCCAGGTTATGCACAGCTGCTACTACATTGTAGTTGCCCGGCGAGGTATAAGCTATACCCGGTATGCTGATAACGGCGGTATCATTGGCAGGTATTACCGCAGGACTGGTGAGCGTTGCCCATGCACCGCCGTTCACCCGGTAAGAGAGCAGGTAGTGTGCGCAGTCAGACTTGTAAAGATTGCGTAGCCGCAACGTGGTAAGCGTAGTAGCCAAAAACTGTGAACTGGTGTACATACGGCCATTTTGTGGCGCTATGATCTTGTCTATCATAATGTCCCCATCAGATACAGGGAGCGTACAGTTGCCTGTGTTGGCAGTGGCTATCAATGCCACACTGCGATAACCGGGTATACCATTGATCACCGGTTGTACAGCCACATAAGATTTACTGTTTAGCGGCAAACCACTAAATGAATAAGCAGTATCAGCAACAGAATCTACCACCTGCATATAATAGCCTGTTTTCTTAAGCAGGTAGTAAGAGGTCGCGTTAGGCACAGCCGCCCAGTGTATATTCAGATAGCCGGGGCATTGCGCCGTATCGGCAACTACCACAGTTTGTGCATTGATCGCAAACTTTCCCGATGTGGCAACTTCAGTAGTATTATTCCTGGAGAGCCGTATCATACAGTTGCCCGAATTAATGGCCGGCGGCGGAAAATCATACAGCCTGGCAGTTGGGGCTATGGTGTCGGAAAGTGTACTCCATAGTGCTCCACCAGTGGCCGAGAATTCCACCTTAAATGTATTGCCATCTGTGGCCGCATCCCAAAACACACGAAGGCTATCTCCTGTTGTATTTATATTGTTCCATTGTTCACCACCAAGCGGGAATGTCAACTCCAATGTCATGGGTAATATGTCGTACGCCACCACATACTGCTGCGGACCGGCAGGCACATTGTAGCCTTTTACTTTTACGGCATAGTTGCCTGCGGCGGGATTCATGATCGTTACCTGCTCCACATTATTCAGGTGATCGGCCTGCTCTGTGGCATTATTGTTCACATTGGCAGGCGTATTATCAGGTACTAAAGGTAAATGTGTAGTTGTTGCAGGGTCCGTAACAGAAAGATCGAGGTCGTTCACCAATTCTTTTGTTGCTACAGGGCTACCCGGCACATCGTTCCAGCAGAGCATAATCTTTATTTCACCACTATTTGCCGGCACGGCGATATTGATGATCTGCGAATCGCCATTAGTTATGGAGTTGCTGGTGTAGTGGTTGTTATCAATCATCTGCAAAGATCGGTACACATCCATAACACCAAAGCCATAACTGAAGTCGGGGCCGGGGTTACCTATGTCCAATGCACCATTGAGCATAATGGTCTTCAGCAGATCGGCCCTGGGTTGCGCGCCGCCATTGAGCTGCTTGTATCGTTGCGTTAGCAGCGCCATCCCACCCGCTACGTGTGGCGATGCCATACTGGTGCCTGCCGCCCATTCATACTCATCTATACCTATAGTAGAATATGCACCCAGCCCTATTGCCACCATATCCGGCTTCAGGCGGCCGTCCTTCATTGGCCCTCTTGATTCATCGCTGGCCTCATACAAAAAGTCAGTGATGCTCCCTACTACTATATTATTCTTGGCCGGTTGGTAGCCACCGCCTACAGTCGCAAATCCCACAGGGTATGGCGAGCAATTGCCCAGCCCGTCATTGCCGGATGCAAATACATGCTGCACATAAGGATACTGAATAGACAGCGTATCCAGAAACTGCGAATAGGCATCGTAAGTGCCTGCATAATCACAATCGCCGGCCACGATCTCGTAAGAGTTGTTAGTGATGGTCATATTATAATCATGGTACAACGCGCCGGTAGCAGGTAGTATCAGGTCGTAAAAATGATCAATGAGCTGCGCATGTGGCGCCATGCCTATAGCAAGCGGGTCCACATTCGCAGCGCTGCCTACTATACCATTCACATGCTCTCCGTGATTGGACATCGGGGCAGGGTTGAAATTGGTAATACGGTCGTTTATATCGGCATGATAGATACCGGAAGTATTATCCCCCACCCCTACTGTCACGCCATCGCCCAGCAGGCCATACCCGCCATTGGCGGGCGATGCCGCAGCCACATTGACCTTCACAGCGGCCCTCGATTCAAGGTCGAGCGGCACCATGTCTGTAGCCGGGCTCATATAGCGCACTCCATACCACTGTGCAATGGCGCGTAGCTTTGCGCCTTCCACCATTACCTTATAAGAACCGTATTGCTCGAACGGCGAAGATACCACCTCGCCCCCCACCCTTGTTATGAATTGCCGGGCAGCAGCCGCATCTATACCGGGATAAAAAGAAATGAGCGCCTGAACGGTGCCTTTGCGGCTGGCCACATTATTCCATAAATAATGATCGGCCTTCCATTGCGGCTGCATATCTGTGATACTGTATATTGCAGTACCTGCTGTTTTTTCCTTTGCCACCGGCAATTGTATCAAGGCGATATAGGTATTATCAGGCACATAGTCCATCAATGTAATGCCCTGCTGTTTTAATGATTCTTTTTGCGCTGATGTGGGTAATGTGCTGAAATGCACCAGCACTTCCATCGGATCGGCATGGGCAGGCAGATGCGCGACACTGTCCAGCCATCGTCCGGCATTGGCTTCCGGCACCACTATGCTCCCTTTTAAATAAATACTTCCTGTTGCGTTGCTTTCCTGCGCGACAGCCCCCTTGTGCAACCCTGCAACGATAGCTATAGTGCAAATAACCTGTAGGAAATAAAAAGCTCGTCTTACTAAAAACATTCTGATGCCGGTTATATTTAGAATACAAGTTACTAAATATTACGCATATATCCGGGCAGCAGATACATATCCTGCATTTGTATCTTTGAGGTGGTAATTTTTCTGTATGAAATTTTTAGAAAATTTTGTAGAACTCATTTACTGGTGCCTCATTTGCATCTCGCCTACACTACTATTTGGGTTCGTGGGCCTGGTGCTTTACCACCACTATGGAGGTAACAATGTAGGTATTATGCTGCTTGTACTGTTGAGCACATCAGGCCTGGGATGCGGCATTTACTTTGCCGAGCGCATCAGGAGAACTGTGGGTTGTGCCAACTTTATGACCCGCACATCATGGGCTGATCAAAACAAAAAAGATAAAGAACCGCGTCAGATGAATGACAACTGAGCATACTTACCACCAAGCACATCGCGCGGGTTGGTTTGCAGCCATTTATCCAGCACAGTGGCATATACTTCTTTAAAGTCAACCGAATACTTCAGATCGCCTTCATCAAGATCGGTAAGGCCGGGCAACTCGTTATACAGCCCGGCCTTCTTCAGCCCGCCGCCTATAAAGAACATATTGCTGGCCGTGCCGTGGTCGGTACCATTGCTGGCATTCTGCGCTACCCGCCGACCGAATTCGGAAAACGTCATGATCAGCACATCATTGAAACGGTCGTTTGCTTTCAGGTCGGCAACAAAAGCCGCCAGCGCATCATCCAGTTGCGTGAACAGCGCATCCTGCCTGCCGTTTTGGTTCACATGCGTATCAAAGCTGCCGTGCGATACATACATCACCTGAGTTTCTGCGCCTGATACAATGAGCGAACCAATGGTCTTCATGCGCTTGCCTATCTGCGTATCCGGGTAGGACTGAGTAGTGCTGTTTATCTTACCTTGCGCGTAGATGTAATCGGCGGCAGAGGTTGTTTCCCGAAGCGTCTTATAGAGGTATCCGGCCAACTGAGCCTCATGCTCTTCCTTATGGTCTGCAATTTTCTTAAAGTAGTCATTGGCAGCGGCAGCATGAAAACGATTGATGTCATTTACCGCTATGGCTTTGCGCTCTGCACCCTTCATCGCCAGGCTTAGTGTATCATCCACTTCTATAGCCAGTGCATTGTGTGCATTGCCATTAGCCGCTGCATTATCAAGGTAGCGGCCTATCCAGCCACTGGTGATTATCTCCTTCGAGGTGCTGCCCGACTGCCATATATCCATGCTGCGAAAGTGCGACCTGTCGGGATGCGGATACCCTACTCCATTGATGATGCTCACCTGCCCGTCATCGTACATCTGTTTTACGTTCTTAAATGCGGGGTTGATGCCTACTTCGTCTGTAAGCGCCAATACCTTTTCCCTTTTGATGCCTATCTGTGGCCTGCTGCTGTAATAAATATCGTTGCGATACGGGATGATGGTATTAAGACCGTCATTGCCGCCGGATAGTTGTATCACCACCAGCACTTTATTGCCAGGCTTGCCCATAGGCCGGTATTCAAACCCTTTCAAAAACTGCGGCACCATCAGTGATGCGCTGGCCAGTGAGCTGAGCTGTATGAATTTCCTGCGTGATAACGCCATGATGTTCCTTTTTTTATGTTAGTTGATATTCGGGCAACTCCATCAGCAGTATGGTGAGGCTCTTGATGTACTCTTCGTCACTGTCATTATCGGCAAATGTGGTCACCTGCTTCAATCGTTCTGCGGGCAGCTTCACCGGCAACAGGTAGGCTGCAATAGCTGCCGGCAATTCTGCTCTCTTGTATCCCCTCCAAAATGCCAGGTAGTTGCTCCAGTCTATGGTTACCTTACCCATTTTCACCGCCTTTGCGGGCTGTGTATCCATCGTCACAGCATGGCGGTGGCCCTCAGTCATTTCGGCATCCGTTTCTTTAGCGCTCAGGTCCAACTCCTTTGATCCGAAAAGCGATTCGGGCAGCCGCATCCTTATTACCAACGACGAGCTGTCTATCCAATTCTTACCTCCCGGCCAGCCAGCCACATTAGGCGGGTTAAAGAGGTATTGTCCCAATATGCGCTGCAGGTTGATAACCGTTTTATCATTATCAAACATCATGGGCAACAGGCGCTGGTAGCCCACCAGCAACTCTATAGGGGACTTTATTTTTGACCCCGGCATATCGTCTTTATAAAACCACTCGGCAGTAAATATCTCTTTGAGCAGGGAGCTGATGTTGTAATTACTTTAATGACTATCTGGTTAACTGAACCTAACGAAAAGTCAGCCGTTTTGGCGTAGGTTACAAATAGTATAAGTTTTATAAATTGTTGGCATAGTTCTTTGAAATAATGAAAATAGCTACTCGCAACCTACTAAAAATAGGTTGTAATCATTGTTGTGATTAACAGTATCTATTTGTTTAACGAGTAGTGGGTAAACTGACCCCAAAAGAAACCGATGATTAGCGTTATCGAGGCGATTTCAACGGCACTTTTCAAGTCAATTGTCAACGGTTCTCGTACAAACGAAAACGCAGGCGCATTTTGCACCTGATAGGTAACATCATTCATTGTGAATTCGTAGGTGGTGGGGTTAAAGTTCTCAGGCTTGTCCACCATTTACGAAAACAAAAGTAACAATTATTCATTAATTAATTTGAGTTATGTCAACAATTTTAATAGCATTTTTTAAACATAAAAGCCATTGTGTCATCATAAAAACACTTAGGTTCAGTTAAACCGATAGTCATTATTACTTTTATAAAAATCAGCAGCAAGCGCCTTCACATGCTGCTCATCGATGTGCTCATCGCTTACAAAATAGCGATACACCTTTTGTGTGATGAATGTTGCTGTTTGCTTTTGCGTAAGTATAATATCCAATATATCATCGCCGGTAAAGTTGCCTTTTTTGCCGAGAAAAATTTTCTCGCCGTCATCATGCTGCTTGGGGCGGTCAATGAAATTGCCGTCATCATCATACCCCCATCCGGTAAAAGCCCTTGCAGCCTCCTTGATGTCATCCTCGGTATAATGCCCCCTGCCCAGCGTGAAGAGTTCCATCACCTCGCGCGCAAAGTTCTCATTGGGGTGCTGTTTCTTGTTTTGCTGGTTATTGAGGAATTGAAGCATGGCCGGGCTTTTAGATACAGCCTTCAATAGATCACCAAAATTGCCCAGGGCGTTTTGGCGCAATACATTCAGCAGTTGCTGGTCAAAGTATGGATTATCAAGCCGGGTGGCAAAGTGGCCGTGCCAGAACAAAGTTGTTTTTTCAAGTAACGGATAGTCGCTGTTCACCATGTCCTGCATCCATTGCCGGTTCAGGTCTTGCGTACGCTCCCGGAAGGCTTTTCGCATTTCCTTCCGCTGCATCTCATCACCTATCTGCTTCAGCGTTTTGGGGCTATTGTCCGTCCATTCTTCCGGTGTTATTATGGCTACTTCCGGTGGTACACTCTTCGGAAAAAGCCGCGCTACCGTGTCAGCCACCGGCATAGAACGGCAATAAAGCGCCATGGGTATGCCAAAACCCGCCCTTGCATATAGTAACTTATTCTTTTCCCGCAGATCCATTATTGCTATTGTTACAATAATAGACTACCTGTATTATCAGTAGTTTAAGCAGCTTATAATGGCAAAGCTTTCTTTAACCATCTTTTAGGTAAACTGGAAGTACAGCATAGCCACCGCGGCTACGGTCATCAGCACAAAAGTGCAGCACCCAAGGATATTGGCGCGTTTGCCATTTACATGTTCGCCCATAATGGCCTCGTTGTTGCAGATGTGTAGTATAATGGCGATGATCACAGGGGCAGTAAGGCCATATAGTATAGCCGAGTACAGCAGCGCTTTCATTGGGCTGAGACCTACATAGTTCATACAAAGGCCCGCAATAAGCGATATGGCAATGATGATATAAAAGCCCTTGGCCTCATGAAATTTCTTATTCAGCCCCATCTTCAGTCCAAACGCTTCTGAAAAAATGTAGGATAGTGCACCGCTCAATACCGGTATGGCCAGCAGCCCGGTGCCAATCACTCCGAACGCGAAAAGGTAGTATGCCATATTCCCGGCCAACGGCTTTAATGCCTTTGCAGCCTCCTCTACTGTGTCTATTTTATGAACACCACCCGCGGCCAGCACAGAGCCTGACGTAAGGATAATAAAAAACATCACGAGGTTCGAGAAGAACATCCCGACATTAACATCGGCCCTCATCGCCTTGAACATCCTGCTGCCCGCTACTATCACTACGCTTGTCCGTTGCTTTTGCTGCCTTTGCTCCAACTCCTCCACCTCCATATTCGTTTGCCAAAAGAAAAGGTAGGGCGAAATCGTAGTACCCAATATAGCCACCAATATAGCGAAGTAATCTTTATTCCAACTGATGTGAGGAATAAACGTTTCTTTCAAAACAGCGAACCAGTCGGTCTTTGTAAAAAAGGGCACTATAAGATATACCAGCAATACCATAGCAAGGTACTTGAGTACCGAGGCTATTTTGCGATAAGGAAATAGTATAATAAAAAAAAGCAACAAGGCGGTAAACAGTATACTGAATATAGCGGCATGTACCTGCGGAAAAATAAGATTGGCCACTGCGCCCATGCCCGCAATATCTGCGCCAATGTTCATGATGATGGCGGGGAAGCTGAAGAGCACCATCACATAAAGCACCCACTTGGGGTAGTGCAATTTTAATATGGTGGTAAGCCCCTGCGAGGTAGCCAGCCCTATGCGCGCGCACATCTCCTGTATAGAGGCCATGAGCGGAAAAGTGATGAGGGCGGTCCACAAGGTAGTAAGGCCATACTGCGCGCCTGCCTGCGAGTAGGTGGCAATGCCGGAGGGGTCGTCATCGCTGGCGCCGGTAATAAGCCCCGGCCCCAGCACCTTTAAAAAACGAGTGAAGTTATTGCCCTTTTTCTTCCCTTCCACCATAAGTTAAAGATAAGGGTTTCTATTAACCGAAAGCACATAGCACTGATGGATATTATTTATGTAAATTTTAATGGCGTAGCGCATTTGTAAACGGTTGAGACCGTTGCAGCGATTGCTTATACAACAAACCCACGGTTAAAACCGTGGGCTATGTTATCTATATTGAATCAGGGACTCTCCGGAACAAGGTCCCGCTTTTTTTTGCGGGAGAGGTTGGGGGTTGCTACTCCACCATATCCGGCGTAGATGCGTGGTCTATGTTGGCCAACTGGCCACACGCCGCATCTATGTCCTTTCCACGGCTGCGGCGCAGGCGCACATTCACCCTGTTCTCTGTAAGGAAGTTCATGAATTCCTCCACCTTCACCTCATCCGGCTTTTCAAAGCGCGCCTGGTCTATCGGGTTGTATTCTATGATGTTGATGAGGTCTGCTGGTACGCGCCTGTATATCTTCATCAGATCTTCGGCATCCTGCAGGCTGTCGTTAAAGTTCTTAAAGAGTATGTACTCAAATGTGATCTCGTTGCCGGTCGCTTGGTAAAAATAATTGAGCGACTCTACCAGTGCGTTCAGGTTGTTAGTCTCGTTGATCGGCATGATCTCGTTGCGCTTGCGGTCTGTGGCCGCGTGCAGCGATACCGCCAGCTTGAAGCGTACCTTATCATCCCCTAGTTGCTTGATCATCTTGGCTACACCAGCGGTAGACACTGTTATGCGCTTTGGGCTCATAGCCAGTCCGTCTTTGGAGCAAATGCGCTCTATGGCCTTCATCATATTCTTATAGTTGAGCAATGGCTCGCCCATACCCATGAATACGATATTGGTAAGATTTTTATTATAGTGCTTTTGCGATAGTTCATTCAGCAGTGTCACTTCATCCACTATCTCGTCAAAATCCAGGTTGCGCTTGCGGTCCATAAAGCCCGTGGCGCAAAACTTGCAGGACAGTGAGCAACCCACCTGCGATGATACACAGGCAGTCAGGCGCTTCTCGGTAGGTATCAATACGCTTTCTACATAAAACCCATCATGCAGTTGCAGGCGGTTCTTTATAGTGCCATCGCTGCTGTACTGGCTGTGGTGCATTTTCACTTTTGGTATGGAAAACTCCTTGGTAAGCTTTTCACGCAGCGCTTTAGACAGATTGGTCATGTCATTGATATCTGCCGCAAACTTCTGCCACACCCACTCATGTATCTGTTTTGCCCTGAATTTAGGCTCACCCATATCTGCCATCATCTCCTCCAGCTCAGGCAGCGTTATCTCACGAAGATTTTTCATGCGGCGAAGGTACGCCATTATGTTAGATTACAAAAATTTAAACTGTTAAAAGGCATTAGTATCCATGTAAGTGGCCCAACAACGCATCTGACGCTTTAAAAGCGTGCTAATGCTATCTATGTTATCCTCCTTTTTCAAAAATTCTTAGCTTTACCCAAAATACGCCATGATGAAGAAATTTGTACGCTTTGTTCTTGTTCTTATAGGTATTGTAGTGCTGGGCGTGCTGGCGCTGGGTATCATAGAACCTAAGGAGGTGGTGGTAACGCGCAGCGCCACTATCAAAGCGCATAGCGATGTGGTGTTTGAGCAGATCGTAAAGTTTAGAAACTGGCCCAACTGGAGCCCGTGGTACAAAATGGACTCGGGCAGGATGAAGCTAAGCTACGAAGGCACTGATGGCCAGCCCGGCAGCAGCTTTCACTGGGAGGGCAGCGAGAATACCGGCGCGGGCGATGTA
>CAIVKT010000640.1 GCA_903906615.1 uncultured Bacteroidota bacterium
CTACCATGAAAAGAGCGGCTGGTGTACGGCCCATCTGGGAGATACCGCCAAGCACTTTTTCCATTTTTTCTTTGCTGCGGGTCAGGGTCAGGCGCTCCTTTTTAGTTACGCTGTCCATAGTACCGTCCTGTAGCATCTTTTCGATGCTCAACATCTTCTTTACACTCTTACGAATGGTCTGGAAGTTAGTCAGCATGCCACCCAGCCAGCGCTCAGTAACGAAAGGCATGTTTGCCCTTGCTGCTGCTTCTGCCACTATTTCCTTAGCCTGCTTCTTAGTAGCTACGAACATGATCTTCTTACCGCTCTTAGCGATAGATTTCAATGCTGCTGATGCTTCATCAAGGCCGTCTATGGTTTTGTTCAGGTCTATGATGTGTATACCATTCTTTTCAGCAAAGATGTATGGCAACATCTTCGGATTCCATTTTTTCTTGAGGTGACCAAAATGTACGCCTGCTTCAAGAAGCTGCTGGTGCAATGTTTTATTATCTTCCATTTGAATAATTTCTTGTTGGTTAAAAAAACTGATGTCTGATCCCTGAAGGTTAAAGCCCCTTTAGGGGTTTGGGTTTTAACGTTTAGAGAACTGGAAGCTACGGCGGGCTTTCGCTTTACCGAATTTCTTGCGTTCTACCATGCGGCTGTCGCGGGTCATCAGGCCTTCTTTCTTCAAAGACGGGCGATATTCCGGGTTCACTTCGCACAATACGCGCGCTATACCCATCTTTATCGCTTCTGCCTGGCCTTTCGGGCCACCACCCTGTACATTGATCACAAAGTCGAATGAGGTCTGAAGATCAAGTGTTTTCAAAGGAAGCTCTACCTGGTTCTGCAGGTACATGATCGGAAAATACTCTTTATATTCCCTTTCATTCACTATGATATTGCCTGTACCCTTGCTCAGATATACTCTGGCAACTGCTTCTTTACGGCGGCCAACGGCATTTTTCTGTTTTTCCATTATATGAATGGTTTTAAATTTTTAATTAAGTGTAAGCCCCCTTAAGGGGGTTTGGGGGTTTTGTTTATTTGTTTGGTACCAGCACCTTTGGGTTCTGTGCCTTGTGTGGATGCTCAGCGCCTTCGTATACGAAAAGCTTCTTGTACATCGCGCGGCCCAGGCGATTTTTAGGAAGCATGCCTTTTACAGCACGTTCTATCATCAGGTTAGGGCGGCGGCTGTTCATTTCATGGGCTACCTCTATCTTCTGGCCACCCGGGTAGCCTGAGTATGTTTGGTATTCTTTCTCATCCATCTTGTTGCCGGTAAGTACTACCTTGCCGGAGTTGATCACGATCACATAGTCGCCGCAATCAAAATGGGGTGTGAAATAGGCCTTGTTCTTACCGCGCAGTATGGCAGCGATAGAAGAGCTCATACGTCCGAGCGTAAGGTTGGTTGCGTCCACAACGTGCCAGTCGCGTTTTACGATGGTCTCGTTGGCCGATTGTGTTTTAAAGCTTAAGTGTCTCATTATATTTATACTATTGTTAAAAAGTAAAAACCCAAAGGTTCCTGTTTTTTTGGGAGGGCGAAGGTAAGAACACATTATTTATCCACCAAGAAATTCATTAAGAATTTTTAAGGTCATTTTGCAATTCATTGATTATCAATGAAAATAAAGCAAAAATAGTTTTCGCCAAATTGTTCGACAGGAGTTATTCACAACCTCTTTAGACTTCTCTGGTAGTATAATGACCACTTTTATAACCGAAGTCATGAAAGGGATGAAATATCTCACGTGGCAACGCCCTCGGTAATAACGCCTTCGGTAATATGGAATAATATGGAACGCCCTGAAAGGGCAAAATCC
>CAIVKT010000641.1 GCA_903906615.1 uncultured Bacteroidota bacterium
GTTCACATTATCCACATAGCCCACATCATCCTGCGCGTATTGGCCGGAGAGGCTATACACCATAGAGAATTTGTCAGTGAACCTGTATCGCGGGGATATAGACCACGAGTATGTATTGCGGCTACGCTCCGAGAACCACCGATTGTTGAGCTGTAGGTCCAGTGCAAACTTCTTGCGGTAGTCGGAGGAATAAAAACCGCCTACTGTATAGTTCTTAGGGTATACATAGTAGCGGCCAACGGTACGCGGCTCATTATAGTCGTAATTGGTAAGTGGCTGCAATGTCCAGTAGAAACCCACGGTGAGGTAGTTCAGCAAAGTAACATTGTGCGACCCGAAAATATCTGCCTGCTGAAAAACATCCGGGTTAAATACCCTGTAACAGTCCACCCCTACGTGGTTGTAGGCTGATACGATTTTGCCCACGGGAGTGTAGATGTTGTAATACTCATCGAGCAGGTAATAAGTAATGTTGTTGCGGTCCAGGTAGCCCAGATCATTCGGGTTAAATCCATCACTAATGGATTTGGTGCTGAGCGCCCAGGTATAGTTGCCGGAGATCTTGCCAAAGTTGAGGTAGTACCTGTAACCGAGGTCTGGCTTGCCTGTGGCATATATCTGGCTCATATCTGTGGAGCCGGATACACCATAGGTATTGAGCGTATTTGCAAACTTGAACAACAGCCCTGTCACATCGGCATTGTAGCTGTTCTGCTGTCGCCATACATTGGTGTTGATCAGGCTGATGTAAGAGTTATTTTTCAGCGCCTGGTCCAGCACTATCACATTGTAGTTGGTGAGTGGCGCAGCCTGCAGCGATCGTGTGGCATGCGTCACCGTATCTTCAACAGTGGCATATGCCGGGGCAGATACGGCATTAAAAAAACCAATGCCCAGGTTGCCCTTCGTTCTGCCAGATATTTTTGTGGCATTATATAGCCGTGTGGTTGCCGGATCGCTCACAATAGTATCGTTCGCACCTATACCCGCAGGCGCGGCTGCATTTACAGGTGTACCCCCTACCCTACGGGTATAAAAAAGGTCATCCTTATTGAACAGGTCCAGGCCCTCTGTGAAAAAGTAGCGGTTATCGTTATAACGCACTTCTATGGGCGACAGATTAAGCACACGGTTATCGAAGATCGTTTGGCCAAAATCAGGTACCAGCGTCATATCAAGCGTGAAGCTCTCATTGATGCCATACTTGATGTCCATACCACCGTCAAGGCTATTGGTATTGGTGCCTGAATAGTTTTGAGTATACGCAGATACGTAGGGCAGCAATGACAACCTTATAGGCGATATGATGCCTTGTATACCATTCAGCACGCCCTCCTGCGCCTCCGCGTTGGTAATGGTAGGCAGTAACGGGTTCCAGTAGTCCCGCTCCCTGTTTCGCCTGATGCCCCTGAAAAAATTCACACCCCATTGCTGTATATCCTTTTTAGGGAACCGCAGCGCGGAATACGGTATCTTTATTTCCACGCACCAGCCTTTGTCAGTGATCCTTGTTTTGGAATACCATGGAGCATTCCAGGACACATCGCCGGCATCAAACTTAATGACCGCATCCACCTGCACACCGGCAGCAGTTACTGCAAATTCAGTAGCATTCTGGTGGTCCAGGTAAGTATCAAATACTACGCCGAATTCATCTGCATTGCCGCCATCATCATCCCTTGCCGATAGCTGCTTCAGTATACTATCCGGGTGCTCGTCGTACAGCATGGCCCCTACATAGATAGCATCATCGTTGTAGAGAATGCTTACTTCAGTTCTTTGTGTAGCAGGCTCGCCCGGTATCGGCGCGAATTGGGTGAAGCTGACCGCTTTACCGGCAGCCTTCCATGCGGGCTCATCCAGCTTGCCGTCTATGCTGATCTCCTCCTTTATTTTTGACGCGTCCAACAGCTTAACAACTGCCTGCGCATGGATATGGCCAGGCAATACCGCAAGCAGCATTATTGTGACTGTGATATATTTCAGCTGGGCATACACTGTAGCATAGATGCGGATGATGCAGAACTAAAAGCTGGAAGTGATCGTAGCCTTCACACCGCTGAACGCAGGCTCATAACGGCACACGCCACCGGCGCAGTTGATGCCGTCCACCTGCTTCACATAAGCCAGCGAAAACCGGTTGGCTGCCTTGGTGTAGGCTACGTACAGGTTATAATAATTATTGGACTTTTCTGTTGTAAAATTAGGATCGCTGGAGTACGGGTTATCGCTGTTTTTATTCCTTGATACATTGTACATATCAGAGAAAGAAACCGACCACTTAGGGGCTATATCATACTCCAGCAAAGCAAACACCCACGAGCCATAGTCTTGTTTTGTATCCATATATTGCACTTCTGCCCTGAATGACTTCTTCTCGCTCAGGCGGTAAGTGATCTCCGCAAACGGAGTGATGGCGTAGACAACCGGGTAAAGCTGGTTCCTCGATTCGGCCTGGTACTGGTATATGTTATATTCCAGGTACTGCACACCACCCTGGAAGATCCATGATTTAATACCCTGGTAAAAGCCGTCAACATACAGTTCACGGTACAGTTTGGTGTTATCCAGTTGGTTGATGTGCGAATAGGTCACTGTAAAATTGGTCACATCATTTGGTGCAAGGTTCAGGTTGGCTGTGCCTGCCATTTCAGAGTAATCCTGTGATGCGGGCGTATAACGCGACATCAGGCGCTCCGGCCTCAACACAGCTACTATGGGCTGCCAATTCAGCATACCATTCAGCCCGTTCACCGATTCTGCGCTGGGTGATGTGCGCATCACAAACGCATCAGTACGCTTACCGGTGAGGCTCAGGGCTATTCCTTTCTTGCCATAGTTGATCGATGTGTATTCCACATTACCCGGTTTGAAGACAAGGTTGCCGTTATTATCATTTATTCCTTCTTTTGTTTTGTAAGCGCCCTCCATATACCACGAGAGGTTCTTGTAGGTAAGTGTATTGTACACCGTAAATGCGTACATATTGTACACCGGTACATTTACCGTATCATGCTTGGCTGTTACGGCTGAAACTTCTGCGGCATAATCGACATCATCCAATGTACGGTTCAGGACGCCTATACCGGGTAGTATGTGTACCTTATTGATATTGAAGTCACCCTCTGCATTGAAGCCTTTGATCACATCGCCATACGGGGGCGTTTGCACGGATTGGTTCACCCCTATCAGGCTGTTGTTCTTTTGTTGCCCGGTGAAGCCCTTCAGGCTGATATTGTTTGTGAGCTTGTATTTCAGCTCTATACCCACAAGCGCATTATCTATCAGCAGCCCACGGTCTTCGTATGCGCGGAAGAGTATGCCGCTGCCTATCACATCA
>CAIVKT010000642.1 GCA_903906615.1 uncultured Bacteroidota bacterium
CGACCCGTCAACCCCGATCCTGTTCGACCTGGGCAAAGCAACTATCCATGAGTCATCTTACGACATCCTGGAAGAAGCTGTCCTTGAGTTGAGGGATAACAACGATGCATACCTCATCATTGATGGCCATACCGATGACATCGGCTCACCTTCAATGAACAGGGTACTGTCTTACAAGCGTGCTGAAGCTGTTAAGCAATACCTGAAAGAAATGGGTATCAGCGAAAAGAGGCTGATCACTATCGGTCATGGTGAAGACTCACCTGTAGCGCCAAACACTACAGATGAAGGACGCGCCAAGAACCGTAGGGCTACAATGACCATCAGGCATGGCCATGAAGAATAAGCCCTTCTAACAATAACTATACTGAAACGCCCCGGATATCCCGGGGCGTTTTTTTAGTATTGAGCACTCTATATGAAACCCCGTGAAAAGCAAGTTTGACATGGTGTCATTTATTGTTTTTTGTGCTATGAAAACAAACGACTTCTTATTAATAAAATGTGTTACACCCAATATTTCAACGTGGTTATAATTAGGGTAATATATTTTATGTGTAATGTTTGCAGGCTAAGAAAATACTTGCGACCTTTAGACCTCTCCTTTTCACCAGTCACTGTTTTACCACGAATAACAAGCTGTATTTCAAACAGTAAACCTATGCTTATATTTAAGCAATTGGTGGACTCTGTGCGACATGCGGAGGTATGATATGAGATTAGGTTTATTGTAAATTTAGCAAGATGAGGTATAAACAATTTGTGTCGGTCAATATAGCGGTTATTGGCGCTGCGAAACACGCAGAAGAGTATGCGATCAGGTACGCGGCAGCGGGCCATGTGGTATCTATAGCCTTAATGGGTGGCGACGACCCCGAGAGGACGCGCAACAGGATGCGTGTGTTTGACAATATCTCGGTATGTGGCATTGAAGATGCTGCCGCTGATGCGGATATGATCATCATTGCTTCCCAGCCGAAAGACGTACGGGAAGTCGCCTACTGGCTTGGCGATGTGCGTAATAAGGTGATCATTGACTGTTCTGCCAACTTATTGTCTGAGGCAGACGAAATGATCAATACGGTAGAAGCCATAAGGGCAATAACTGCTGCGCCGCATATAGTAAGGGTATTTAGTACACGCGGATATGAACAAATGCTGGAGCCTCTTTTTGGTCATGCCGATGTGCAACTGATCATGGCGGGGGAGTGTAAGAAGGCAAAAGAACTGGTGAAGATACTGACCCTGGAACTGGGGGTAGATAAATTCCTGGACCTGGGAGGCGCAGATGGTTTGGTACTATTCAACGAAATGATCAAGAGCTGGCACAAAGCATCAGCAACATATAGGCCTGCGAAAGTGACCCAGAAACCAAAAAAGATAAAGCAATAAAATACTGCTTTTCAAGATCTCTCAAAAGCTACCCGCAAGGTGGCTTTTGATGTTTATATGAGAAATGAACAAGCAGTCCCGCTATGGAGCAACTACTATATGAAATGCTATAACGGCATAGTCTTCGCTTCAAAAATCATTGAGCAATCGAGACATTGAGTAATTGAGTAATTGAGCAATCGAGACATTGAGTAATTGAGTAATTGAGTAATTGAGACATTGAGTAATTGAGTAATTACTTATGCTTCTTCGTTGCCTTTTTCTTAGGCTGCGCGTCCAATGCTGCTCTTTTAGCATAGGCTTCTTTTACCATCTGCTGCACTTCTGTGATAGTGTATATAGGCTTGTGCGTCTTGCTTAGGGAAGGTATATTGGTAATGGCCGATGCAAGGGGCATGAATTGTGCATCGGCAAAAGAGTTATCGTGCTCCGATACAAAGAAGTCGGCGGCAATGGCAGGTATGCGCAGCAGGTACCACGTATCATCGTTGCTCATAGAGGTGCCTTTGAGTTGTAGCTCGCGGGCCAATTGCGGTTCTGTCATATCGGTAACACTGTAGTTGCCCGAGCCTCCTGTAACAGTAAGCAATACACGGCTCTGGCCATTGAGCATTACCGGTACACGCCATTCATTCTTGATGATGATGTAGTCTTTGTCTTCGGCCAGTGGTTTGTAATACAGGTCGCTGCTGAAGGCCAGAATGCGGTAAGGCTTGCCTACAGTGCAGGCATCGGTATGATCGGCTGTAGTGAAACCGTAATCGGCCTCGTTGCCTGGTTCTATTTTATTAAGAAACACCTCCAGCTGGGTGGCTGCCGCCTGCATCACTTGTTTGTCGGCATCGGCAGCGCCGGTAGGGCGGTAAGCGGTGCAAATGACCAATAAAGAGAGCAGCAGGTATCTGTACATACAAGAGGTTTTATGCAATATACGCAATCAGGCTTTTAAAATTTAAAGTTGTAGGTGATGCTGGGCAATATGGGCAGTATGTATACCTCGTAAACAGTCTGCGTCACCTTAGTGCTGGTAGAGCCTTCGGTGTCCACATACAGGAAGTAGGCATTGTGCCGGTCGTAGACGTTGTATACCGAGAAGGTCCAGCTACCCTGCCAGCGGCGTGGCTTGGCATGCTGTGGCGTGTAGGTGGCCGATATATCGAGCCGGTGATAGGCAGGCAGCCGGTAGGCGTTGATGGTGCTGAATTGCTGGAATACATTGTTGCCGATGACGTAAAAGGCTGTAGGCAGCGTAATGGCATTGCCTGAGCCGTAAATGAACACAGCGGAGAAGTTCCATTTCTTGCTTTCGGTATAAGTGCCTACTACCGATAGGTCGTGTCGCCGGTCGTACTTCGCCGGGAACTCATTGCCATTATTGAGTAGTGCAAATTGCTGGTTGGTCCACGATAAAGTATAGCCTATCCACCCTGTGAATTTACCCTGTGTTTTATTCACAAAGAACTCTGCGCCGTAGGCTCTGCCCCGGCCAAATACATATGACAGCTCAGGGTCTTGCAGGTTATTGGGTGTGTAGCCGTCCTTGTACTGTATTTGGTTCTGCATGTCTTTGTAATAGACCTCTACCGATGTTTCTATCTTATCATCCATAAAATTGCGGAAGTAGCCGGTGGAGTATTGCCAGGCTATCTCCGGCTGCACAAGGTAGGTGCTGGGCACCCACACATCAGTGGGCAGGGTAGTGCCGTTCTGCGTCACCAGGTGCAGGTATTGGTAGGTCTTGGCGATACTTGTTTTTATAGAAGACTTGCTGTCCAGCTCAAAGCGCATATTGAAGCGGGGTTCCCAGCCTCCGTAGGATTTTACGATGTCGCCACTGCCATAGTGTGTGCTGTCGGTAATGTTGGTGCCGCTCTTGTCGTAGATGTAGCGGGTATAAGGCCCCACCTGCCCGAACCACGAATAGCGCAGGCCCAGGTTGATCTTCCACCACTTGGTTGGCTCAAAGTCATCGAGTATATAAGCCCCTGCCTCGTGTGCGTACTTAATAAGCGCATTGTCGGGGTTTAGTGTCACGCTATCCACCTGGCCCGATACCTGGTTGGGTATGAACTTGTGATAGGTGTATGACACGCCTGCCTTAAAGTGGTGCTTGCTGCCCGGATAATAATCGAAGTCGGTCTTGGCATTGTAGTCGCGTATGCCCGATGCTAATTTTACAGCAAATAAGTTTTGGTTGAAGGTGGAGGAGAAATTATAGTCATTATAGATAAGCGAAGTATTGGCGAATACCTGGCTGCTGAATTGGTGGTTCCAGCGCAGTGTAGCGGTCTTGTTGCCCCAGGGTATATCGGCTTTAAAAGTACCCGTGGTATTCTGAAACTGGAATTTATCCAGCCCCATATAGCCGCTGAAATACACGCGGTCCTTTTCGCCCAGTTTGTAATTTGCTTTCAGGTTAAGGTCGTAAAAGTAGTAGCCTGTGTTTTTGAGCTTGCTGGAGAATGGCCGGGCCAGCGCATCTATATACGTGCGCCTGCCTGCCAGCATAAAGGAGCCTTTGTTTTTCTTGATAGGCCCTTCCAGCAGCAGCCGTGAGGCGATAAGCCCAATGCCGCCCTCTACATGATACTCCTTCATGTTGCCGTCTTTCATAGCCACGTCTACCACAGATGACAGCCTGCCGCCATAGTTGGCCGGTGCGCCACCCTTGATGAGTGTCACATCCTTTACCGCATCAGAATTGAATACAGAGAAGAAGCCGAACAGGTGGCCGGTATTGTACACCACGGCCTCATCCAGCAGCACCAGGTTCTGGTCGGGGCCGCCACCGCGTATGTACAGGCCGGAGTTGCCCTCGCCGGCAGACTGTACGCCGGGTAGCAGTTGCAGCGTTTTAAGAATATCCACCTCGCCAAACAGCACGGGTAATGTTTTGATGCGGGCTATGGAGAGGGTGATGGTGCCCATATCGGTATTCTTCACATTGTCGTCCTTTCGGCCGGCCGTTACTTCTACTTCCTTCAGTTTCGATGCGCTGTGCAGCTCGGCATTGAATGTTTTATCGGCAATAAGGTCCATGGTCAGTTCTATGGGTGCATAGCCCACGTAGGAATAGATGACCTTGTATGAACCGGGCGGCACTGATACGGAATAAAAGCCATAACTGTTGGTCTGCGCGCCCTCAGCCGCTTCTTTGATATATACAGTAGCAGACAGCAGCGATTCGCCTGTCTCTGCATCGCGCACATAACCGCTCAGGGTCACCTTTTGTGCTATGGCTGTTGTGGCAAGCAGGAAGCAGAGCAATAAAAAAAAGTATC
>CAIVKT010000643.1 GCA_903906615.1 uncultured Bacteroidota bacterium
CTATGCGGATAAAAAAAATAAATAGTGAAAAGGGACGCGATTGTACTATTCAGAATCCATGGCCCAATCAAACAATCACTGTTTATCGAAATAATAAAAAAGCAGAAACAGTTTCTGGAAGCAGTATCAGATTTAAAACTTCTGTGGGAGAACAAATAGAGTTAAAACCATAAAAAGGGGTTGGTGATAACACCAACACCGGCGAAACCATAAAAAACCATGGGTAGGCGATAACACCAATACCGGCGAAAAAAAGCCTGCTACAACAATCGCTTGCCGCTTATATAAATTGCTTTTGAGCGCCAATCGTTAATAACTAATTTACCTCTATGCTAAGTTTTCTTATCTGGATCATACTCTTTATTCTTTGCTGGCCACTGGCTATCCTGGCCCTGGTATTGTATCCCATTTTTTGGCTGCTCACACTACCCTTCCGGATATTGGGGATTGCGGTGGATGGGGCTTTGGGGTTGTTGAAAGGGATTATTATGTTGCCGGGGAGGGTTTTGAGGGGGAGGTAACGGTACAAACAGTCAATTCCTAATATCAATATCTATGGCTGATCTAAACCAAATTCGCCATTTGTGGTGCTTAACAACACCGAGGCAAAGCAAATCGATTAAGATTAGAAGTAATAAAGAAAAAATTATATATTGATATCTGACTTTAAAAAATTGAATTATAAAGTGGATAGCTATACAGAAGTTTACACTTTTACAGACCAACCAGCAACTTGCCCTAAATGTGGATGCAGGACCAAATTTATTGAAGATAGTAATCCTTCAAAATTCAAAACGCAACAGCATACATGTTTATCGTGTACATCTGCGACAGTGCATAAGTATGCGTAACACTCGTACCTGTACCCGGAGCCGATAAATCACCGAAATCCCACGTCACAGTAGATCCGGGAGCAACAACTGCACTGAACGTAAGTGCAGCAGGTGGTGGGCATGGCTGAGAAGGGGTAATATTAAATGTAGTGGCCGGTGATGGGTAAATAGTTATAGGATGGGTAACCGTATCATAGAAGCAACCGTCAAAAACGATCAGCCTTACGTTGTAGGTGCCGCCTGCTGTGTATATATGTGACCCATCAGATGTGGTGGTAACAGGCGAGCCATCGCCGAAGCTCCATGTGCTGGAGGAGAATGCGGTACTTGTGTTGTGGAAGTTAACCAGTGTACCGGGGCAAATATTGGTTGTAGGTGTAAAGGCAGCATGAATGCTGCCCACGTTGATGTAACCCGGATAAGTAAGGCTGTCTACGCAGCCCTTGCCATCTGTAACACGCAGCTTCACATTATAAGACCCGGCTAAAGTGTACGTGTGCGTGGGAGAGGTAATGGCAGATGTGGCACCATCGCCAAAGCTCCAGGCATACGACAATGTAGCTGCGCCGGTAGTGGAGTTGGTATAGGCCACAACTGCATTAGGCTTGCAAAATGTGGTATGCGCAGCCGTAAATGCAACTGCCGCAGGAGTGAACACATGTATGTATGAAGCGCGGGCAAGGGAACTCTCACACCCCTTGCTGTTGGTGGCAAACAAGGTAACATTGTAACGACCGGGTAAGGCATAAGTGTGCGTAGGCGTAGCTGTTGCGTCAGATAAGCCATCGCCAAAATTCCAGTTATAGGTAACACCGCCCCACGAACCCGAAACAACAGTACTGGAAAACGGAACCGCAGATCCGGGGCAAACTGCTGTATCTGGTGTGCTGAAAGTTACTGTTGGCGGGGCATAGGCATGTATCACCATTGAATAAGTACTGCTTGCTGTGCCATTGTATGCGGTAAGTGTTACAGTATAAGCGCCAACAGTGCCATATGTACCTGAAACATCGGTGAGTGAATATGTACTGCCTAGCCCAATGTCCCACGAGTAACTTGTAGCGCCTGTAGATGTATTGGTGAAATGTACTACCAGCGGCGCGCAGCCGGCAGTATCATCTGCTGTAAAGCTTGCTGACACCTGGGCTTGTGCTATGCCCGCGCAAAAGATGAAGAAGCCTAATAAAAATGTCCTTAAAAGGGATAGACTGCTGCTACGGGTAGATATGCTTGCAGGTTTGCTGGTGAAATTCGGGGAAATAGAGTTATAGATCATAC
>CAIVKT010000644.1 GCA_903906615.1 uncultured Bacteroidota bacterium
ATGACAGCGCAAAGCATGGCTGGCCGGTGAAGAGCGACTACCCATTGCCGGGAGCATTGCTGCCTATGAACAGGATAGTGGCCTACTACGGCAACTTCTACAGTACACATATGGGGGTGCTGGGCGAGTACCCGCCAGATGAAATGCTGAAGCGCCTGATGGCCGAAGTAAAGAAGTGGCAAAAAGCAGACTCACTAACGCCGGTGATACCTGCCATACACTACATAGTAACAACAGCACAAGGCAGCCCCGGCGCAGGCGGCAAGTACCGGCTGCGCATGCCCTTCACACAGATAGACAAGGCGCTGGAAATAGCGAAGAAAGTGAATGGCGTAGTGTTCCTGGATGTGCAGGTGGGACAAAGCACACTGCAACAGGAAATACCACTGCTGGAAAAATACCTGGCGATGCCAAATGTGCACCTGGCCATAGACCCTGAGTTCTCTATGAAGACAGGCCGCAAGCCGGGCAGCATTATCGGCACATTCGATGCCGCAGATATCAACTATACATCCGACTATCTCGTGAGCCTTGTAAAGAAATACAACCTGCCGCCCAAGATATTAGTGGTACACCGCTTCACGAACGGCATGGTGACCAACTACAAAAAAATAAAGCTCCACCCCGAAACGCAAATAGTAATGGACATGGACGGATGGGGATTCCCCGCTAAGAAAGTGAACTCCTACCATATAGCAGTAACCAATGAACCCGTGCAGTTTGCAGGCTTTAAGTTGTTCTATAAAAACGACATCATCACCCCACCCTACAAGGTAATGATGACACCTGATGAGGTATTGAAGAAGCTATACCCAAAGCCGATCTATATACAGTACCAGTAATTAAGTGAAAAGGGGAAAGGGAAAACATTAAAGTGAGTTGTGCAACATACTTATTACCTACCCAGCAACGTTGTCATGGTTCGGCGAGGCTCACCATGACACCTACCTTATCTATTTCTACGCTATAGAACTGCATAACAACACCCCCATTGAATTACAGTCCTTTACCCTTGCTTACATACTTATTGCCCCTGATGGAAAAGCGGTATGGGCGCAAGGCATCGTCCATGGCGTAGGCAACGCCTACGCGGGTGCAGGCCACTATATCCTTCCTGCTTACTTTGATGCCGCGGTCTTCGATGTATATTTCGTTACTGTCTAACAGCATACCGGTGTGGTGAGTATTGATACCCAGCGCCATGCTCAAAGCGCCCGGCCCTGCGGTGAGTAATGGCTGCAATACCTCCTTACCACGGCGCGCCAGCATGGTGCCTATACCCTCCAGCGGCTCTATGGCGCGTATGAGTATGGCATGTGGCTCATCCTGTATATTTGTAACCACATTGAAGAGATGATGTATGCCATAACAGAGGTACACATAGGCTGTGCCGCCATTCATGTACATAACCTCGGTGCGGGCGGTGCGGCGGCTTTTATAGGCGTGTGAAGCCTTGTCGGTAGCGCCTGCATACGCTTCGGTCTCTACAATGATACCGGAGGTGCGCACACCACCGAAATTGGTAACAAGTACCTTGCCCAGCAATTCCTGTGCTATCTTCACCACATCTTTGCGCCGGTAAAATGCTTCCGATAAGATCATACAAAAGCAATTTACCGATTTGTGCATCGTGTTTCGTATTTTTCATAAAAATTTAACCATCACCGATCTACTATGGCCAAGGGCACTGTTTACCTCATACCAATACCGATAGCCGAAGGCGCATTAGACACCCTCTCTAAAGAGATAACCACGCATACCGCAGAGATCAAACATTACTTTGTGGAGAACGCGCGCACGGCCCGCCGTTTCCTCCGTTCATTACATGCCACTTTAGTGATAGACGACCTGCATTTTTCAGAGATAGATAAGCACGCGGGTCCTGATGTGGCCCTGTTGCGCAAGTGGCTGAAGGAAGGCGTGAACGTGGGCATTATGAGCGAGGCAGGCTGCCCCGGCATTGCCGACCCCGGCGCCGACCTGGTAGCTGTAGCCCAACAGGTACATGCCAACGTAGTGCCGCTTACCGGGCCTAACTCCATCATACTCGCACTGATGGCATCGGGGCTTAACGGGCAGAGCTTCTGCTTTACCGGATACCTCCCTGTGAAGGAGCCCATGCGCTCTAAAAGCATCAAGGAGTTGGAAGCAACTTCTGTAAGAGAAAAACAAACACAGATATTTATAGAAACGCCTTACCGCAACGACCACCTGCTTGCCGACCTGCTAAAGAACTGCGCCTCGCGCACAAGCATTACCATAGCCCTGAATATAGGCGCACCAAATGCCTTCATCAAAACAAAAACTGCTGGTGAATGGAATAGTGAAAAGCCAACGCTGGGCAAGCATCCGGCGGTGTTTTTAATGCTGGGGAGTTAAGTTGATAGGTTGAAATGTTGATAAGTCAATTAGTTAAACGGGTAATTAGTTAAAAGGTTAGTTGGTTAATTAGTGAGTGGATAATGACCGGTTAGTTTTGTTTTCAGCGCGTCCGGCTGCTGTGTGCCGAGCAATAATTTCTTGCCGCTTCTAAAAGTGAATATAATACCCTTGTCGCCATCGGCATTGTACACTTTTGTAGTCTCGTTGTGCCGAACACCCCAGCCGCCGTAGTCTGCCGTAGGGTTGTAGGTAATAATGCTCACGCTGGCTACACTGTCTAAGCTTACGATCTCCGGCGGAGCCATGTATACCGACCCGAATTGATATTCCACCGTATTAGTG
>CAIVKT010000645.1 GCA_903906615.1 uncultured Bacteroidota bacterium
ACAAGTCTTACTTCAAATAAACTATATGAAAAAAGCGATCTTATCATTATTCTGCCTGCTGACGGGCTTAGCCATGCAGGTATCGGCACAAACAAAAGAAGGCCCGATGTTTAAATTTGATGGCGGCGACACTTACGATTTTGGCGTATTGCAGCGCGGCCCTGTAGCATTCCATACTTTTGAATTTACCAATACAGGCACGCAGCCGCTTATTGTAATGGATGTAAAGCCATCCTGCGGCTGCACCAATGTAGACTGGGACAAAAAGCCCATCCTCCCCGGCCAAAAAGGCACCATAAAGCTGGGCCTCAAGACCGATGAACAGCATGGCGTATTCAATAAGGAAGTGTATATCCAGTCGAACGCAATAACCCCGCATGGAGAAAAGCGTTACACCATATACATCAAGGGCGATGCACGCGATGAAGTAAAAAAATGATCCACTTTTAAAAGATACCTAAAGGCTGCCTGCTATGGCAGCCTTTACTTTTTATATATTTTCGTTATCTTGCCGACCTCATGAAGCACACACTTCTATTATCCATTCTATTAGCAGCCTGCACAGGTATGGCAAGCGCACAAAACAAAGCTGATAAAAGCAAAGGGCGTTTCTATTTTAAAGAGGGAGAAACACAAGAACACCCTAACCTGCCACCTCCCAAAATTGCGTTGGACACCTTTTGGTTCGAGAACATAGGCAATGCACCTATTGTGATCACCTATGTAACCCCATCGTCGAAGTTCATCAGTGCAGACTGGACCCATGAAGCAGTAAGGCCCGAGCAACGTGGGTTCATTTCCTACATCGTAAAGACCAGCCAGCATAGCGGCCCCTACAAAGAAGACTTGTTCATACAATCGAACGCGGTAAGCACACCGGGCGAAACCACTTACCGGCTGCATGTAACCGGCAGTGTAGGCACTGGTGGTGCGGCCACCAAAACTGTGAAAAAGAAAAAGGCAGTAAAGAAGGTTGCGCCAAAACCTGTAGCAGCGCCTATGCCAACACCGGCATCTCACCCAGATATTGTGCCGCTGGCCAAATGACCGGCATGTGATCACTTGCTGTTCTTACCCTGTAGCATAGGCACAAAGGAAAACTCGCCCATGTCTTCTTCATGTATGTGGCCTGCCTTGTCTTTGGATATGCGTGTCATTTTCTGCTGGCCATCGTCTCCCACAGGCACTACCATGATGCCACCGGGCTTTAGCTGTGTGAGCAACTTAGGCGGAATGAATGGCGCGCCGCACGTAATGATGATCTTATCGAACGGGGCATAAGAAGGCAGCCCCTCAAAGCCATCGCCATAAAAACGCTTGATGTTCGGGTATCTTGAAATAAAGAAGAACTGCCCCACATAATCGTACAATGCCTTTTGCCGCTCAATGGTAAGTAAGGATATGCCCATCTCGGCAAGCACGCAGGCCTGGTAGGCGCTACCCGTGCCTATCTCCAAAACCTTATCGTACTTCTTCAGCTCCAGCATCTGCGTCTGGAAGGCAACAGTGTAGGGTTGAGATATGGTTTGGTCGGCCACTATCGGGAATGCCCGGTCTTCGTATGCCTGGCGTTCAAAGGCGGGGTCGAGGAAAAAGTGGCGGGGTATGGCTTCTATAGCTGCAAGTACACGCTCGTCTTTTATGCCCTTCTGCCGCAGTACATCTATCAACTGTTTACGAAGTCCTTTGTGTATATAATTATCATCTTTGGGCAGGGTATGCAACATGGTGCAAAGGTAACTTAGTATGCGGTGAATAAAAAGACAGAACGGCCTTAAAAAGTGGAGTACAAAAGTGTTCGCATTTAGTTAAATCACCGTTAAACCGTATATTGCCTGATAAAGTGGCACTTACAG
>CAIVKT010000646.1 GCA_903906615.1 uncultured Bacteroidota bacterium
ATCAGTAAAGACATAGTATTTTTAATTTTGCAGCAAATGTAATGCTACAAACCGATAAATCAACCCGGAAAGGGCCGGCGGCTATGGCGGCCCCGGTTAATCGTCTTTTTGCGCCTTGGCCAGCAGGTCGCGTATCTCCCTGAAACAGGTGATGTAATACCAGAAACAGATAAGCAGGCCCGTACTCAGTATAGCGATCTCTGACGGCTGCATCTTCGCCATACCACGCCCGCTGATCACCTCCTGCATGCCCTGCCTGTTTTTTGTGAAGTAGCAGGTCAGCCCATAGAGCATGATGACAATAAGGTACAACGTACGTTCCATTTTGAGCTGCTTGGGCTCATTGATGATGAAATTGATCAGTACACTCACTACCTGGCACACTATTATGATCGCTAATACAGTACCGTATCTCATGAGCGCAGTGCTGCTATCGGTATCTAAGCAATATACAAAAAGTATGAACAAAAGGCTCTGTATAACGGGGTCAATAAGCTTGAACACCAATATATTGTTACTCCTCATCAACCGGCTCGCCTTCTGCTTCTTTTTACGTCTCATTCAGCCCGAAAATTACAAAGAAACACCCAATATCGAACAGGGTAGCGCATATATGCGCAATACCTTATAAATTTACGCCCATGAAAGCCATGCTTTTTGCTGCGGGCCTCGGCACCCGCCTCAAACCTTTTACAGACAATAACCCAAAGGCGCTCGCGCTCGTCAATGGCAAAACATTGCTGGAACACAACATCCGCTACCTGCAACGCCATGGTATTGATAATGTGGTGATCAATGTGCATCATTTTGCTTCCATGATCGAAGACGTGCTTACAGCAAACAAAGGCTTTGGCAGTAACATCACTATATCTGATGAGCGGCTGGAGGTACTTGAAACGGGTGGCGGGTTGAAAAATGCTGCCCACCTGCTCCACAATAGCGATCCCTTCGTGGTGATGAATGTAGATGTGCTCACCAACCTCGACCTATCAAAAATAATAGCCGCGCACAAAGCAGATAACGCCCTCGCCACACTGGCAGTAATGAACCGTACGTCATCCCGCCATTTCCTTTTCGACAGCGCTATGGCACTATGTGGCTGGACGAATAATACTACCGGCGAAAAAAAGGCATCGCGCGATACGCAGCATACGCTACCGTTTGCGTTCAGTGGCATACAGGTGGTCTCCGCTGCTTTATTGAATGATATGCCGTTTGAAGGAAAGTTCTCCATCGTTGATGAATACCTGTACCTGGCACGCCAGCACACCATAAGGGGTTACGACCATACCGGCGATGTGTTTATTGATGTGGGCAAACCGGAGAGCATAGAAAAAGCCGCTGGCTTTTTTCAATAAAAATTTTAGTGCAATATAGCCTGTAGTATGGGCAGCGACCTGATGTTGCCCATATGCTGTGTATGGTTTTGCAGGAAGGCAATATACCACTCCAGCAGGCGGATGCGTGTTGCGCCATTCATTTCTATAGTGTGTGTATCTTCCAGCACATTTTTGTTCATCAGCATATCCAGCTTCTTTGCGTCTTCTTCCAGCGTATAAGGGGCCATAGCCGGCGGATGGGCTGTGAAGCCGCCATCCTGCAGGTTCAGGTGCGGTGTTTCCGCGCTATAGTTTCCCTTAAGATCGTACCCCAATAACCTGCTGCAATTGATGATAAAATACAACGGAAAATTAGGCACATCGCGTACATTCATTTTATCCAGCGTTATGAAGTAAGTATATGCCAGGTCAAAGAGATCAGGAAGTGGCGCTTGCTCGGGAAGCAGGCGCAGCAATAATTCTGCCGAAAATAATACGACGCTGTTCTTTACTACATTCTCTTGCAGATCGGTATATAAATACGCGGGCTGAAACTCGCGGATGCGTTGCAGGTTCTTCTGCGGCTGCTCATAAACCACCAGCTCCAGCAACATGCCCGGTTGAAAAGTTCCACCCCTGTTCTTACCCTGCTTGGCGCTGCGCACACCCTGCACCATATAAGTCTTCACGCCTGATACATTGGTGAATATAGTGGTCACCAGGCTGCTGTCGCCATATTTTATCGAGCGAAGCACAATGCCGTTCGTCTTGAGCAGCATATATTTATTGCACGAACACTATTTTGCCTGCGTAGGTTTGCGACCCGTCGCTGCTGGAAATAAAAACAAGGTATACACCCGTTTGCGGCCTGTGGCCGGTATAATCGAGGCCATTCCATACCGCCTGCCCGCCAAATGCAGTGGTCTTATAAACCAGCTGCCCGTTAATATCCGTGATACGCACATCAGCATTGGCTACCAGTCCGTTTATCGCAATGGTACCCTCATACCCGCTCTTCACGGGGTTAGGGAATATCTTTACATCCTGGTTGGCAGTGCCGCCTTCCGTAGCTGTGCTGCGGTAGCTGATCAGGCCTGCATCTGTGCCTATGTACACGTCACCTGTCACTTTGTCTATCGCTATTTTTCTTACATTATTAGAGGGCAACGGACTGTTATCAACAGTAAACCTGTAAATGATGGTCTGCGCATCCGGCGATAACAGCCACACACCATTATCTGTACCTACCCATTTGCGGTTACCACCATCTACAGCTATTGTTTTTACCGAGTTACCAGCAAACAGGTACCCCGCAAATTGGTCATATTGAACTATAGGCAAATTGGCATCGCAGGGCGGTGTTTGTGCGAAAGGCGCAGCGCAATTGCTTACAATGCCTATACCGTTATCAGTACCTATCCATATGCTGTTGTTCAGGTCCTTTGCAATGCAGAAAACGTTATTGCTGGGCAGGTTACCGTATCCTACACCCGTAGACAAGTGATAGCTTTGATCATCCGTAGGGTCGCTTAGCGTGCGATTATAGTTGTAAACCGTAACACCGGCCCCGTTATCATTTACATACCATATCTGGTCATTATCATCTACGATTGTTTCCCCTCCGTTTTGCGGGCCCGGCACCAGGAATTTATACCACGTGCCATCTGCTACAGCTCTCGCATATAGTTGGTGCTTAGAATAAAGAGTGGTCACCCACAAATTACGCTCATTATCCAGCGCTGTACCTATCACCATTCGCTGCCCATCGCCAAAATAGGCGGCACTTGGATCAAACACAGAATTAGAACCTTGTCTCACCAATTCATAAGTGCCATCGCTATTTAAAATAAACAATCCATCCAAATAGGCACCCATATACACCGTCCCCGACACTTCATCTTTTACAAGTGTTACAAAATCAGACAGGGTATCAAATGGCTGGTACGTATATGCCTGGTAAGATACCCATTTATCATTCACCAGGTTAGACACACAATCCCGGTTATTGAAATTGCGGAAAAGATCGTCATAGCCTCCATGCGCTACCCATACATTTTTGTTATTCGCGTAAATATCAAAACAATAGGCATCAGTAGGGCCGGGGGGGGCATACTTATCCGCCTGGTTGCCGTCCCGCTTCATCAGGCCATAATAACTATCTGCAACCCAATAGCTGTTATCAGCCAACTCGATAGCCTGTACCGGATCACCGCAAATAAATGAATCTGTAATGTTATAAGACACGTCCATCATTTTTATCCTCCCATTAAACGCAGTTGGGGCAAATTCGCTGATCAGCAGGCTATTGTTTCCGGCATCTATGTGCTCTAATACCAATTTCGGGGTGTAGGCCAAATGAAATGTATCGTTGACCAAAGCATAAACAGATGTACTATTCGATGCAAACAACCGGTTATTGACCGTTGCTATCTGAAGAAAAGAACGTGTACTGTCTATAATTTGCCACACCTGGAAATTCTGTAGCTCCGGGTTACTGGTATCTGCACGGTAAAGGCCTGCCGTGGTAGCTGCGTAATAGTAGCCATTCGCCTTGCCAAAACAACTGACAGGCACTGATTGGTTATTGTGGATGAACTGATAAGTTTCAGTGATATTATGGCTCGTAAGATCAATAACCAAAATACCTATCGAAGTGCTGAGATAGGCTATTCCGTTCTCGGTATACACCTGGTTCACCGTTTTATCTCCCGATATGGTTTTGACCTTCAGGTCGGGGATGTTATAAAATGTATTGTCTTTGAACAGGTCTATGTTCCCGTCCGAATATACAAGAACGGCAGTGTTCGTGAGCCGGTCGTATCCGATACATTGCATCCCTATGTCCGACATGCCCTCCACTTTACTGTAGGGTTCCATGCTATTGTTAGCAGAGCTGTAGGTGAAAAATGCCTGCGTAGCTGCAGCAAAGATGGTGCTGCCGTCTGTGGCAAGGCCAACGGCTGTATTATAAGGCAAATGCGAACGCCAATAACCTATTGGCCTGTCTTGCGCATTGGCTGATAAGTTAAATAATGCCAGGGCGGCAATAAAGGAGTATATACGAGTTGAAAACATAGTTATTCAAGTATAGTCAAATGTAAAGAAATAACGGCTTCATACCACATTTATTGCCCGGGAAGGCATATATAAACGTACAATGCCCG
>CAIVKT010000647.1 GCA_903906615.1 uncultured Bacteroidota bacterium
ATCAACACCTCACTGCGTCCCGCACTATTGCGGCAGGCACGGTACATGCCTTCGCTATTGAAAGGCATTTCAATATTGCCGTGCTTGTCAATGGCTATAAGGCCGCCTTCGCCACCTATCTTCACCAGCTTATCATACACTACTATATCACAGGCTTCTTTTAGGGAAAGGCCCTTATATTCTATAAGGCAGGAAATATCGTAAGCAACTACACTGCGGATGAACAGCTCTCCGTGGCCGGTACATGAAATGGCACAGGTATTATTATTCGCATAGGTGCCTGCGCCGGGTATAGGGCTATCGCCCATGCGGCCATATTTCTTATTGGTCATACCGCCGGTACTGGTAGCTGCGGCAAGGTTGCCGTCTTTATCCAATGCAACTGCGCCTACCGTGCCGAATTTTTTATCAGAATGATCGAGCTGCACCCTATCTTCTTTAAGCGCCTCCTGCCATTGCCTGTATCGCTGCTCTGTATAAAAGTAAGCATCGCTTTCAAAAGCAAGCCCTTGTAGCTTGGCAAACTGTTCTGCGCCCTGGCCGCATAGTATCACATGCTCACTATGGTCCATAATAGCACGGGCCAGCGCCACAGGGTTTTTCACATGGCTCACACCGCATACTGCGCCTGCTTCCAGCCCCTTACCATTCATGATGGCCGCATCCATCTCATGTCCGCCTATATTATTGAATACTGCTCCCCTGCCCGCATTGAACAAAGGAAAATCTTCCATTGAGGCTACTGCGGCCTCCACAGCATCGAGGCTGCTGCCGCCGCCTGCCAATATATTATAGCCCGCATTTAGAGCATTCTGCAATCCTGTTTCATATTGCAGCTGTAGCTCGGGGGTCATGGTGCTGCGCAGTATAGTGCCTGCACCTCCGTGTATGGCTATAGAAATATCATGGGTCATAGTACTCCTCAATTTGCTGTAAAGAAAAGACTACTTTTTGATACCTGTGAAAGTAATTTGTATAGATCCATGTTATACCGGCAGGCTAAAACTAAAAGTACTTCCCTTGCCATATTCGCTGGTTACGGATATTTCCCCGCCCTGCGCGTCTATAAATTCTTTGGAGATGGCCAGCCCCAGCCCGGTGCTGCTCTTTGTAGTGTCGCCCGGAACTTTAAAGTAACGGTCAAATATTTTAAGCAGGTATTTCTCTTCAATACCAACTCCGTTATCTGTCACAGAAAAGGATACCCCTTTATCCCGCTGTGCCACCTTGATGCCGATACTGCCCTTATCCGCTGTATGCTTTATGGCATTAGTAAGCAGGTTGATCAATACCCACGATGTCTTATCTGCATCTGCATGTACAGGCGGCAATTCTTTGGAACATTCTACCAGCAATTGCACCTGCTTTTGCTCGGCCTGCAATTGCACAGCCCGTACCGCATCATCAACGATCTGCAAGGGAGGCACTTTTTGCATTTTAAGCTGAATATTGCCGGTCTCAATTTGGGTCATATTCAGCAGTTCGCCCGTTATCCGCAACAACCGCTCCGAATCATCATCAATATTCCTGATCAGTTCTTTTTGCTCCTGGTTAAGGTTACCCACCCTTTTGTCATTGATGAGCTTTGTACTCATCATTATAGAAGAGATAGGCGTTTTTAATTCATGCGAAATGGTGGCAAGCAAATTGGTCTTGGAAATATCCAATTCCTTAAATGATGTAATGTCCCTTAGTGTAAGTACCTCGCCTATATTTACCCCATCGTTAAAAACTGTTCTCTGGTCTACCGAAAAGTAGCTTTCCTTTCCATTTACAATGATCTTCAAAGGCTTTCCGGCTGTATTTTTTTGCAACACAGTTCGCAATAGATCATTATACAGCGCCACTTCCGATGCGTATTTCCCTGTTATTTCAGCCTCTTTTAAATTAAACAGCTCTTCCGCTTTATAATTGATAAAAAGTATTTTTTTACCCGCATCAAGGCCGATAACAGCATCCTCCATCTGGTTAATGATCGTCTCCACCCGTTTCTTTTCAAACATTAGTTTGGATAAATTGCTATGCTCATATTCATAGAGTTTCTTAGCCATCAGGTTAAAAGCAGTCGCCATTTCGCCAAACTCATCTTTACTGTCTATGTATATTCTTTTCTCATAATTTTTTTGCGATACTTCCTTTATCCCTTCCGTGAGCAGCTTTACCGGGTTGGCAATGTAACCGGGGAAATTCACTACAAGAGAAAAACTGATCAGTACAAGAACAGTGGTGAGTATGGTGAGCCACAACTTTGCATTAGCAGCTGTTTTAAGCGCGTAACTGTTCTTACGTTCCAGCGCACGTTGGTTCAGCAGGTATATGTCGTATATCTCCTTGTTTATTTTGTGAACTAATGCCGGGTTGTGATCTCCTCCTTTCACCTGTTCAAAATACTCCCTCAGTTGCCGGGTAGCCTCCCCCTCACCCCGCTCTGTAA
>CAIVKT010000648.1 GCA_903906615.1 uncultured Bacteroidota bacterium
ATTTGCAGGCTGCCATCCCCCGCAATACAGATCACATCCTTCATACCATTGGCCACACAGGCGCCAATAGATGCCGGCAGGTCGTACCCCATAGAGGCGCAACCGCTGTTCCAGAATATCCTGAATTTATTTTTCACCGGCATAGACTGAAAGGGCGCTACACATGCAGTGCCATCCCCCGCCACGCATATGCCACCATCAGGTATGCACCTGCCCAGTATTTCCATAAACACATAAGGATGCACACCACCCGTCACATGGTGGTATTCAGGCAGTACAGAAGGATATTTGGCCTTGCGCGCTTTATTCCATTCCAGCCAGTCCCTATGATCATTAGCAATAGATGTACCAAGCCCCGCACTTAGTAGTGTAAGGAACTCTTTGGCATCGGCACATACCGGCAGATCCGGCACTACAGTCGGCTTTTGTAATTCCGCAGGGTCTATATCCACTATGATCTTGTATGCCTCCCGAGCAAAAAACTCCCAGTTGTAGCTTACCTGCCTTATGTTGTTCCTGGTGCCTATAGTGATCAGCACATCGGCATTCTGCACACAAAAATTACCGGCCCTGTTGCCCAGCGTACCAAAGCGGCCTATGTAATTCTTATTATCTTCTGTGATCACATCCATACCGTTGAATGTAGTAACCACGGGTATGTTGCAAGACTGTAATAATTTTTCAAACTCACCTGCGCCGCCCGATATACGTATGCCATGCCCGGCCAGTATCACGGGCCGTTTGGCGTTCTTTATCTTTTCGATCACCCTGTTTACCAATCCGTGCAGCTCGTGGTTTACCACCGCTTTTGCAGGTGGCACAAAAGCGCGAAGCTGTGTTTCATCCACAAGCGCACCCTGTATATTCATCGGCACATCCAGCCACACAGGGCCGGGACGGCCTGCTGTGGCCTCATACACAGCCTTTTCTAAGTAATAGCGCACATCATTCACGTCTGTGATCATGTGTGCAAATTTGGTGATCGGCTTTACCACACTGATTATATCCACTTCCTGGTCGCCAAGCTGCCGCAATCCTTTTATCTCCGGGCATACATGGATGGTGGTTTCAAATTTCACCTGGCCTGATAGGTACAGTACAGGCGCAGAGTCGGTCCACTGGCCCAATACGCCATTCAATGCATTTAGGCCACCGGGACCTGTGGTCACGTTTACTACAGCCAGCTTATTGGCTATGCGTGCATATCCTTCTGCCGCAATAGCGCATGCCTGCTCGTGGTGATTATTGATGTAAATGAGATCGCGCCCCAGTGAATCATTCAGGTGCATGGCTCCTCCACCCGTCACCATGAACACATGGGTAACACCAAATTCCTTTAATCGCTTCGATATATAATCAGTTACTTTTATCATTACTTATCGGTCAAAAATAATTGTTGGTTTAATGATTGTTTGCTCCCCTCATACCACTCATACAACTCCCGCACGCCCTTTTCTATCGGGGTGAAAGATAATGCAGGTATTTCATTTCTCAGCAAAGAATTATCGCCGCTATATTCCATGCCCATGCCTTCCTGCGCCACACTTATAGCTATCGCTTTGCCGGAAATGTCTTTTACAATATGTGCAATATCCAGCAGCCCTATAGAGTTGTCGGGCGTTATATTAAATGCCTTTTCTTTAGGGTCGTGCTCTATAAAATGCTCCAGTATGGGCATCAGGTCGTTGATGTAGAGGTAATCGAATTTCCTGTTCTGCCGCAACGTAATAGGAAGGTCAAAAATAGCCTTACAGATTGCGTTGGAGATAAACCGTATCGCATAGTCCTCGTACTTACCATATATCCCGAATATCCTGAAGTCATACACCCGGTCCAGCGTGGGCAGCATTCTCCCTAAAATGTACTTATTGTAGCCATGCTCGTCCACAGGTATGTGTGTGCCAAAATAGCTTTCCTTCATCTTAGGCTCATAGTGGCGCATATCATAGATGGCGCCGCTGCCCATGTTCAGCAGCTTGCCCCATTTATCCCTGTGGTGCAGCAGGTTGGCCATCATCCTGTTGTTGGTCAGCAGCAGGCTGGTGGTATCTCCGGCATTTCTATGCCCCGGTTTTGCTGCGCTGTGTATCACCACATCAAAGCTGTGATGAGCAAAATAGTGCCGCACACTTTCATCATCGCTGCAATCCAGCTCGCTGCGCTTCGGCGCTACCAGCTCATACTTATTCTGCAGGTACGATTCCGCCACGTTTCGCCCAATAAATCCTGAACCACCGGTTACCAGTATCTTCTTCATATCAGGCGTTTGATGATGCAGTACCTTTTTTGCGGGTTACAAATAACAGGCCTGCAAAAACCAACAGGCTCAACAAAGATACCATTGCGCCCTTCTTCATCAGGCGTGGCTCAAAACTAATTTCCACATTGTTCTTTCCTG
>CAIVKT010000649.1 GCA_903906615.1 uncultured Bacteroidota bacterium
GCCGGCCCTCTTTATTTGGTGTATATACTACATAGTATTGCGCCCATCCGGGGCCTGTGTGTTATGTTGTATTGCGCGAGTCGAAGGGCGTTGCCCCTCGCCGGGGGATTTCGCCCATTCAGGGCTTGTGTTGTTGTATCGCGAATTCCCCAGGGCGTTGCCCCGGGCTAGGGTATTGCACCCCTTCAGGGCTTGTGGCACGTTGTATTGCGAGTCGAGGGGCGTTGCCCGCACGCCGAGGTATTTCACCCCTTCAGGGCTGTTTTGATAATAAAAGGATAGCGGGTTTTCAAAATATGCCCTTCTAATACCTAATTGGTATGCGCCATTATTGCGTTAACTTTGGCACCTCAATCAAAAAATAATCATGCTTCATTTTGAGCGGTTCACATTAGCTAACGGATTAAGAGTATTAGTGCATATAGATAAGGCAACGCCAATGGTGGCGATGAATATATTGTATGATGTAGGGGCACGGGACGAAGATGCAGGCCGTACAGGGTTTGCACACTTGTTCGAGCACCTGATGTTTGGCGGCAGCGTGAACATACCGGATTATGACGAGCCGCTGCAAATGGCGGGCGGAGAAAATAATGCCTACACCACCAACGACATCACCAATTACCATTTGCAACTGCCATTGAAAAATATAGAGACAGCCTTTTGGCTGGAAAGCGACCGGATGCTGTCGTTGGCCTTCAGCGAAAAAAGCCTGGACGTGCAGAAGAAAGTAGTGAGCGAAGAATTTAAAGAGCATTACCTGAATAAGCCTTATGGCAATGCCTGGCACCTGCTGCGTGAGCTGGCGTACAAGCAACACCCCTACCGCTGGCCGACTATAGGCAAGAACCTGCAACAGATAGAAGAAGCGCACCTGGATGAAGTAAAGGCTTTCTTCTTTAAACACTACCTGCCTGTGAACGCCATTATGTGCGTGGCAGGAAATGTGACGGTGGAGGAGGTGAAAAAATTATCGGAAAAATGGTTTGAAAACATACCGGCTGGCGAGCCTTACATACGCAATATAACTGCCGAGCCTGCGCAGGAAGCAGCAAGAATGGAAACAGCACATGCAGATGTGCCCGTAGACGCGCTGTACAAGGCATGGCATATGGCCGGCAGACTGACACAACCCTACTATGCCGCAGACCTGATAACAGAGATCATGGGGAGTGGCTTCTCATCGAGGCTGTACCAACGGCTCGTGAAGGAACAACAACTCTTCAGTACGGTGAACTGCTACCACACAGGCAGCCTGGACCCCGGATTGCTGGTAGTAGAAGGCAAGGTGCGGGAAGGTAAGACGCTGGAAGAAGCCAATGCTGCTGTGGAACTGGAGATAGCCCACTTGCTGAATGATGGCGTAACAGGTGACGAACTGCAAAAAGCAAAAAATAAAATAGAAGCGCTGATAGCCTTTGAAGATATGAGCCTGCTGAGCCGCGCCAATAACCTGGCGTTTTATGAGCTGATGGGCGATGCGCAACTGATCAACGAAGAGTGGGGCAAGTACCAGAACATAACGCCCGATATACTAATAGCCACAGCGAAAAATATTTTCAGGGCTGAGAACAGCAGTACGTTGTTTTATAGAAAGAATGAGCAGGCGTAAGAGAATTGAGTAACGCAAGGGAAGCCCGCGATGATGCGGGCTTCCCTTTTTTAAAGGCATTATGCTTACTTGGCCTTTGTTGTTGTTGTTTTGGTAGCAGGGGCTGTTGTGGCCTTAGTGTTTTTGCCGGTCTGCTTTGTTTTTGTTGGCATTGTCTGCTCACCCTTTTGCTTTTCAGTGGCAGTGGGGGCCTTTGTTGTTGCAGTTGTTGTTTTAGCAGTTGCCTTTGCGCCAGTCTGTGCGTTAGCAAAAGATGTTGCGAGCATTCCGGTTGCGATAGTCATCGCGAAGATCATTTTTTTCATAACCCTTTGTTTTTGTTTTGGTTACAGATACCTATTCACATAACGTGCCAAAGTATTTTTCGGAATTGTTAAAATAGGAGATGGTTCAAGTAGACCACATTATACTTTGTCCTTCGCAAATGTTTCGGCTAAAGCCAACATTACTACGCTTAACCACGGCCTAAAGGCCGCGGCAACTGGTGTTTCGCAAATATCCTGTCCCAAATGAGACATCGTGAGTTTTTGTGTGCTGTACCGATCTGGCATTACCTGTCCTTCGCGAGGGCGTTGGTGAGGACCAACATCAGCGTGTTATTATTTCCTTTGCGTTTATTTCAAATAAAAAAGCTCCCGTTGGAAAACGGGAGCCTATGCAATATGTAATTAAACAAAAGAAACGAGTTATCAATCGGGCTTTTTGCCGTCGAGGAAAGTGTTGATTGTCTGTATGGCTGCCTGGGGGTTATCCGGGTTATCGTTCACACCTACTGAGTAGCCACTGTAATAAGAATCGGAGGAGGCAATGCCGTTATCGAGCTTCATGTTCTTGCGCATATAGGCAGGCACGGCTTCCATCTCGTCATTGCTTTCGGAGCCTTTGATGTTGAAGCTCATGCGGCGCAGGCGCTCGGCACGGTCTTCGAGGGCCCTCTTCTGCTCTTCGAAGCGTTGCTTTTCTTCGATCTCCTCAGCAGAGAGTATGCGCTCGCCTATTTTCATAACAGGTAATTGTTGTGCAGGCTCTTCATTTTTAATGATGAGCTTCAGCGGGCTTTCCTCGGGCTTTTTGGTTTCCTGCACATACATGGTGTTATTGTCAGCAGCAGCAATGAACTGCTCTTCTACCGGCTGCATATAGCCTTCCTTCAGTTCGGCCATATATTCTTCCTGTGTAGCATTGGGCTCTACATGATTTACCACGGGCATTTCTACCAGTGTTGGCGCCATTTGCTCCGGCTCTCTTGCTGCCATTTTCATTTCAGGGATCTTGCGCTCAGCAGTGTTTGCATTATTTGCCAACGTAACAACGATCTTCTCCGGCTCATTGTTACGGGCGGGATATTCCATCTTGATGTCTTTGTGGTCAAAGCCTGTAGCGATGACTGTAACAGAGATGTGATCGCCAAGGTTAGGATCGTGTCCCATACCGAGGATAACATCGCAATTGTCACCGGCTTGTTGCTGCACATAAGCCTGTATGGCTTCCGCCTCATCCATAGTGTGCTCGTACTCGCCAGATGATGAAGTGATATTGAGCAGGAGCCATTTAGCGCCGCGGATATCGCTGTCGTTGAGGAGTGGAGAGTTGAGTGCTTCTTCCACGGCCTGCAGGGCGCGGTTCTCACCGGTAGCGGTAGCGCTACCGAGGATGGCCACACCGCCATTCTTCATAACGGTGCATACATCGGCAAAGTCAACGTTGATCTGGCCGGTAGAGGTGATCACATCAGTGATACATTTTGCGGCTGTAGCAAGGATATCATCAGCCTTGGCAAATGCTTTTGTAAAGGGCAGGTTGCCGAACTGCTGGCGCAGCTTATCGTTGGAAATAATGAGGATAGTATCCACATTATCGCGCATACGGTCTATGCCTTCCTGCGCCTGCTTCATGCGCTTGCGGCCTTCGTAGGTGAACGGAGTGGTAACGATGCCCACCGTGAGGATGCCGAGGTCGCGGCATATCTTAGATACCACGGGCGCGCCGCCTGTACCTGTACCACCGCCCATACCGGCAGTGATGAAGGCCATGCGGGTGTTCACTTTCAATATTTTCGCCACATCTTCCAGGCTTTCTTCGCAGGATTGCTTGCCCACTTCGGGGTTTGCACCTGCTCCTAGCCCCTGTGTAAGGTGCGGGCCGAGCTGTATCTTATTAGCCACAGGGCTTAAAGCCAGTGCCTGCGAATCGGTATTGCATACCACAAAATCCACACCTTCTATACCAAGGCTATGCATGTAATTCACGGCGTTGCCGCCACCTCCGCCTACGCCAATCACTTTGATTATTGACGATTGATTTTTGGGGATCTCGAAATGTATCATGTGCTAATAGTTTGTTTGGGTTAGTGAAAAATTGATTAGTTGTGAGTTGTTACTTTAGTAGTTGTGTATTATTAGTAGTTGTGTTATTAGTTTATTTCCTGGTCTTCCACGTCTTCAAACATTTTCATGAACTTACCTTTAAGCCCATCAAATAAGTTCTTCACTTTCTCATTGCGCTTACGCGCTTTTTCCCTGTTCACTTCGGCGATCTCTTCCGCGGTGGGCCTTGTGGGCTCTGCCGCACCAGGCACATGCAATACAGGCGCAGGCATCTCGCTGATGATCTCTTCTACCTGCCCGGCGGGTATGTGAATGTAGTTTACATTTTCGCCGGAGAACTCCATTTTGCCACTTTCGAAATCGTGATAGCCGCGCAAAATTAAGCCAATACAAGTGGAATACATAGGGTTCATCAAACTTTCGTTATGCCCACCCGCAAGATGCTCATTGGGGTAACCAATACGCGCGCCAAGACCGGTGACAAATTCGGTGAGCTGCCTGATGTGCTTGAGCTGCGCGCCGCCACCTGTGAGGATGATGCCACCATACAAACGCTTGTCGAGATCTATCTGCTTGAGGTGGTACACCACGTAGTCGAGTATCTCGTGCATGCGCGCCTGGATGATATGTGCGAGGTTGCGCACGGAAATTTCCTTGGGTGGCAAGCCACGCAGGCCGGGTATGGTGATGTAGGCATTTGCATTAGCCTCCTCGGCCAGGGCATCGCCAAACTGCACCTTCATCTGCTCGGCCTGCGCACGCAACACACCTAAGCCATTGCGGATGTCGTTAGTGATGTTGACACCCGCGTAAGGAATTACAGCAGTATGCTTGAGTATACCATCATAGAAAACAGCCATATCGGTGGTGCCGCCGCCAATATCCACAATAGCCACACCGGCTTCGAGGTCTTCATCGTTCATTACAGCGGCGGCAGAAGCCAGTGGCTGCAATACGAGATCGCGGGTGGTGAGCTTAGACTTATCCACACAGCGTTTGATGTTGCGGATGGCATTGCGGTCGCCGGTGATGATATGGAAGTTGGCGCCTATCTTAACGCCGCTCATACCAATGGGGTCAACCACATATGCAGTATTATCTACGGTAAAATCCTGCGGAACGATGTCTATGATCTGGTCGCCGGCAGGTATGTACGTTCTATACTGATCTCGGATGAGGAGGTCTATATCCACCTTGCTGATCTCAATATCCACGTTGGAGCGAACACGGTCGCCACGTGTTTGCAGGCTTTTGATGTGCTGGCCTGCGATGCCTACGTACACCTCCTTCACCTCCAGGTTGGGATTAGAGAGGATGCACTTTTCCATAGCCTGCTCAATAGAGCGGATACACTGCTCAATGTTCATGACCACGCCATGACTGACACCGGCAGACTCGGCACGGCCTACACCGAGTATCTCCAGCTTGCCATATTCGTTTTTGCGACCGGCAATGGCTACGACTTTTGTGGTGCC
>CAIVKT010000650.1 GCA_903906615.1 uncultured Bacteroidota bacterium
AGCAATGATATGCGCTACCGCCTTCTCACCATTCTCGATGAGGCCTGAACCTGTTTGGGCAGCCACACAGGCCGCTCATCGCTTCAGCTAAAATAAAACGCACCATGAAGTTTGCACTGTATTGGTGCGTTTTATTTAATGATCAGAAAACATCACCTGCACCTTCCCGCCTTTCTTTTGCTTTGCATACAGCAGCATGGGCAATGCCGCAATAAAAAATGCAACCCACCAGCAGGTAAGCATCGCTGAAACTGAGCAGGCTTGCCTGCCTACCCAGGTCCAGCCGATAGCGCTATCCTACTTTGCTACACTGATACCCTCTATACCACCCTGTTCCCTCTTTTTGTGTAATAAAAACTCAAAACCTGTCACGTTCATCAGCATTAAAAGCATTCCGTAAAAAGTATCCTCAAAAGGAATAGTAAGCATCCGTATACCTGAATTATAGTGGTTGTTATAAAACACTACAGGTGCATCGGGGCCCGTACCTGTAAGAATGCCATTCGCTACAAAAAAGGGAATAAGGATGATCGCAAACGCAACATAAAAGGAAGGAAGAAAAGAAACTTTTTTGTACAGAACGAACAGCAAAAAGAAAGATAGGGATATGAAAGTGATAGAAGTATATAGCCTGGCCAACTGCGATAAACCGGCAATGACCAAAAAAATAATGAAAAACCAGGAAAGGTAGATTGCGGACTTGTGGAAAGCGGGTAAACCGAGCAACTTAACTACGCTGTAATAAGTAAAAACACAGGCATAAGGTATACAGATGAAGAAGAGATACTCTTCCAATGGAAGACCGAAAAAATAAATACCCGTAACGTACGCAGGATTAAAACCCCAGATTCCCGCCCGGGTAAATAATACATCCCACACCAGGAAAAAAACTGCCGTGATGAGGCAGGGAAGTACAAAAAACCTCCATTGCCGGTAGAACTTAATTTGGGGGAGGAATGAAAACACCAGCGGGAAGGCGATGCACAGCAGATCTACCAACAGATATGTAAACTTTCCCGGCATTGGATTATCTTTTAACGCCCTTTTTCGAGGTTGCTTTTATAGCATCAATAAAGTACCCCATTGGCACCAGCAACATCCCAAAGCATTCACCGTCTTCCTTGCCCAGGTGTTTATGGTGCATTTTGTGCGCCCTGCGAATTGCTTTGAAATAAAAATTATCAGCGTTACGAAAAATTTTAAACCGCTGGTGTATAAAAATATCGTGTACGAAAAAATACGCAAAACCATACAAGGTAATACCCGACCCTACATACAACAATACCCTCAGGGGCGAATAAATACCCAGTGCCAGGCACAGTATGCCCGGCAACGCAAAAATGAGGAAGAAATAATCGTTCTTCTCAAAAAATGAAGATGGGTTCTTCTTATGATGGTCTTCGTGCAGCCGCCATAATAGTCCATGCATCAGGTATTTATGTGCGAGCCACGCAACACCCTCCATCGAAAAGAATGTTCCTGCTACTATTAACGAATTGGCAATCCACATATTAATGTTATTTTATTTCACCGAAAAATTTTTTCAATGTCTCCGTTCTGAAATCAAATATTTGCTTCAACTTGCTTTTTACTACGAGTTCATGTGCGATCCTCCCCAGCCAACCTAAAGGTAACGCGTATTTCACTTCGTCTGTCATTTCTACACCACCATTCACACTTTTAAAACGGTGTGTATGCTCCCATAATGTATAAGGCCCTTTGAGCTGGCGGTCTGTAAATACCTGGGGAGCATCTACGCCCGTGATCTCTGTCACCCACTTCATCGAGATGCCCAATAGCGGTTTCACCCGGTATTCAATGAGCATACCCGAATAAACAGGCTCTTCATTCAACGCAGATACGATCGTAAAACCCATTTCAGGCGGGGTGATCTTGGCCAGGTTGCCGGCAGAACTGAAGAAAGCCCATGCTACTTCTAAGTTTATGGGCAGCCGCTGCTCCCTTCTTAATGTATATACTTTCATAACAAATTCAGTTGATGCCTGATCACTGATTGGAACATCAGGCTTATTTTTCTATAATTGGGTATTCTTACCCGTGCGCTGAGCGCACGCTCTGCGGGTAAGTTCTTGATCATCAGGAATAGTTTCTTATAATAGAAATAGGCTAAATAAACTCCCTTCCGGGAGGAAGGGGGCAGCAGCCTGATACCTGCTAATGCCTCCTCAAAATCAGCCTCTATATCCAGTTGTATTTTCTGCTTTTCGTGCTCCGAAAAACTTGTAAAATTAACACCGGGGAAATAGGTACGGCCAAGCACCAGGTAGTCGCTGCTCATATCACGCAAAAAATTTACTTTCTGAAAGGCCGCGCCCAGTTTCCGCGCAGGCTGCTTTAGCCGGCGAAACAACTCGTCGTCATTTTCTGTAAAAACCCTCAGGCACATTAGTCCGACCACTTCCGCAGAACCATAAATATACTGCTCGTAAGAACTTTCCGAATGTTCTTTCTGCTCCAGGTCGGCCTCCATACTCTTAAAAAAACGTTCTATCAATTCATTTTCTATACCATAGCGCGCCACTGTGTGCTGAAAGCTGTTTAAGATAGGGTTGATACTGATCCCATCCTTTATTGCCTTCCAGGTATCTGCTTTGAACTCATCAAGCAGAACAGATTTATTATAGCTGTGAAATGAATCTACGATCTCATCAGCAAAACGAACGAAACCGTATATGGCATAAATAGACTGGTGCAGGTGCCTTTGCAAAAAGCGTATACCCAGCGAAAAGCTCGTACTGTAAGCCCTGGTGGTCATTTTACTACAGTCAAAAGAAAGCTCATCATATTTTTGCTTCATAGTAGTGATCGCTTTAGATAGTTAGATAATTGTGCCGCTGCTATCTGGCCCGATATGATAGCGGGTGGCACGCCGGGGCCGGGTACTGTAAGCTGGCCCGCGTAAAAAATATTCTTCACCTTTTTATTCTTCATAGACGGTTTCAGTACCGCTGTCTGGCGCAGTGTATTTGCAAGACCGTAGGCATTGCCTTTATAAGCATGATAATCGCCCACAAAATCATTAATGCAATAGCTTCTCTTATAAACAACATGGGGCAGCACAGTATCTTCACAAAACTGCTCTATCCTGTTCATGATCATATGAAAATAACGCTCGCGGTTTTCTTCTGTGTCTTCAAGTCCTGCCGCTATGGGCATAAGGATGAACAAATTCTCCATTCCGGCAGGCGCTACCGAATCATCGGTTTTAGAAGGGCAGCATACGTAAAAAAGCGGATTTACAGGCCACTGTGGCGACTCGTATATCTCCGAAGAATGAACATCAAGGCTGGCATCAAAAAACAAGTTGTGGTGAATCAGTTTCTTTACCTTTTTGCTTATCCCTACATAAAATATAAGGCAAGACGGGGCAAATGTCTTGCCCTCCCAATATGCTTCTTTATAATTCCTGTGCTGCGCGTCAAGCAGGCTTTGCTCCATATGGTGGTAGTCGCCGCTGGCGATGATGCCGTCGGCTGAAAAATCGCCCTTCGAAGTATTTATTTTTGCAGCCACACCTTTATGAACCTCTATTTTCGATACCTCGCACCCTGTTATAATATCCACATTCAATGAGGATGCAAGATGTTCCATTGCTTTTACGATCTCTACCATCCCACCCTTTGGGTACCAGGTACCAAGTGATAAGGCTGCATAATTCATGAGGCTATATAAAGCAGGTATATTTTGCGCGGTGGCGCCGAGAAACAAGGAAGGAAATTCCATAAGCGCTATCAGCCGCTCATCCTTAAAATAACCACGTACGTGCGCCCTTACAGACCTAAACAATTGTAGCCTTGCCGCACTTACCAATACTTCGGCTGTCGCAAATTCACGCCACGAAAATGATGGCTTATAGACCAATTTGCGCATTCCCACCTCATATTTAAATTTACCCTCAGCCAGGAACTTCTTTAATTTATCTGCACTGCCTCTTTCAATTTGCTCAAAGACATCATAAATACCATCAATACCCGCCGGAACCGGCAAAACGTCATCCTTACCGAATATAACCTGGAATCCCGGATCCAACTGAACAAGTTGATAGTAATCATCCGTACTTCTGCCAAACTCACCGAAAAATCGCTCGAATACATCCGGCATCCAGTACCAGCTAGGGCCCATATCAAACATAAAGCCATGGTCGCTGAATGACCTTGCGCGGCCACCTGCCGAGGCATTTCTTTCAAACACAGTGACTTCGTGGCCATGTTTTGCCATAAAGCATGCCGCCGAAAGCCCGGAAAATCCACCGCCGATTATTGCCGCTTTACTCATAGAAAATTCAAAAGGCTGCTTGCCCCGGTCAAAAAGATTATGTTCTTTAATTTATGCTTATTCGCAGGAAACAGATCTGGGTTGCCCGCAACGAACATCGTTATCTTTTCATCCACCTTCGATAACTTCATTATTTGTTGCTCCACCTCACCAACAGGCTTCATGTTCAGGTAAAACAGCAATACATACTTAGGATGTACCGCTGGTATCACTTTTTCTACGTTCTCAATAGGTACATTTTGTCCCAGGTAGATAGTTTCATACCCTTTAGACCGGATAATATAGTTAGCAAACAGCAAGCCTACTTCATGCCACTCATCGGGAGGAAGAAACAACAGAAATTTCTTGTTCTTTTTGGAAGGGGGCATTAACCCATCAGTAGCAGACATAAGTTTGCGCTTGATGATACAAGATGCGAAGTGCTCCTGAATGGGCGATGTTCTGCTTATGTTCCATAGTACGCCTACTTTGTTCAAAAATGGATAGACCACATTGACCATGGTATCGTACATACCAAACCTCGTGGTTGCCGCAGCAAATATTTTCTCAAATGCAGGCTCATTAAAATCCAGCATAGATTTTACGAGATCGTTGATATATCCCCCGCAGATGCTATCGGCAACATGCGAATCACTTTGCTCTTCAACCAGGCTATTCAACTCATCTTCAAACATCCCGCGCTCAGACTCGATCGTCTA
>CAIVKT010000651.1 GCA_903906615.1 uncultured Bacteroidota bacterium
ACGAGGCTCACCATGACACCTACGTAGTGATGTTTAATTAAATTTATGCGCAAATTCGTGAAGAGAGAAATATTACTACACAAAAAAAGGGCGCTATAGAAATAGCGCCCTAACATTGAAAAAAAAACTTCTTATCGCAGCAGGGTCACATTGCCCTGGTGGTGTTCTTTCTGGCCGTCTTTAAAGGTGCCGTCTATAATGTATATATACACATCTTCGGGCTGGTCTACGCCGCCGAGCTTGCCATCCCATCCTGCGCCGGTGAGCGAGTTGCTTTCAAACACCTTGGTGCCCCAGCGGTTGTAGATAACTATGCTGAAGGAAGTAAGGCCGCTCGTGAGCGCCTGGCGGGGGAAGAAGTAATCGTTGAGGCCATCGCCGTTTGGCGTGAACACATTGGGTATATTCATGTAGCAATCGTTGGTCACATTCACGCTGCTGCTGGCCGAGCAACCGTCTATGGTCACAGTAGCGGTATATGTGCCCGGATCTGTGATCACGATAGAGGACGTGGTTTGCCCGGTACTCCACAGCCATGTAGCGCCCGATGTGCTGCTGTTGGTGCCATCGGCCAGCGTGATGATATCGCTGCCTTTACAGATGCTCTGATCAGCGCCCAGGTTGATGGTGGGCTGCGGCTCTATGGTGATTGTCTTTGTGGCTGTGGCATCGGCGCACACACGGTACAGCGCGGTGGCAGATATGGTGTAGGTACCCGGCGTGCTATACGCATAGCTTACGGGGTTGGTGTTCTTAACGCTGTCGCCATCGCCAAAGTTCCATACGATGCCCGTGTTGCCTATGCTTGAGTAATCGCCCGTAACGGTGATGTAGGTAGACTGGCACAGCGCCGGATCGGTGAGCGAAATAAATACAGGGCTCAGTGAATCTATGTATACTGTTTCACGCGCGGTATCGCGGCATGGTATAAAGTCGGTCACCACTTCAAACACATTGTACACGCCTGCCTTAGTGAAGGTATGCGAAGGACTGGCAGTGAGGCTGGTAGCGCCATCGCCAAAGCTCCAGAGGTAACTTCCGCCGGTGGATACAGAGCCATCGGTGAAGTTGATGGTACGGCCCTGGCAGATGATGGTACTGTCTGATGTAAAGGCCGCATTCAGCGGGTGCACATCATTGATGATCTGCCGCTGTGTAGCCACACATACACCTGCGCTGGATGAAAGCACTACGGTGTCATAATTCTGCACGGTGTATACATGCGCGGGGTTCACATCGCCGGATGATGTGCCATCGCCAAACTCCCACAGGAAGCGGGTGGCAATAGTGGAGTTATTGGTAAACGCAATGGTATCGGCCACGCAGCCATAATGTATCTGATAGGTGAAGCCTGCTGTAACCATTGAATCAATGATCACATTGAGGGTAATGGTGTCAGAGATGCAGCCCATAGTTATGCCGGGATAGAAGATAGTAGCAGTAACAGAGTAGATGCCTGTTGCAGCCATCGTTACGGGTGTGATGAGCGGATCCTGGAAGCCGGACGCAAAACCGTTGGGGCCTACCCAGTTGTAGGTAGAGCCGGCATCGCTGGTAGCGCCCATCGTCAGTGTGTTGCCGCTGCATACAGGTGCGTTGGTCACAGGCACTGGCCTATCGGGTGTTTTATCCACGAGCACATTAAGTGTATTGGTATTGCTACAGGTTGCATAGGTAGCAGTAACCGCATAGATACCTGTATAGAGCGTGCTTACATCGGCTACTATCTTAGGGTTTTGCAGCAGGGAAGTGAAGCCATTTGGCCCTGTCCACGAATACGATACGCCCGGTGTTACATCGCTTGAAGTAAAGTAGAGCGTATCTCTGTGCGAGCATATAGGCGCGTTGCTGGTGATGGTAGGTAATGCGGGTGTAGTATCTATCACTACATTGATATATGCGCTGTCTTTACAGCCTCCAAGAGAAGTAACTACTTTATACATGCCTTCATCTTTTACCGGTGCATTTATTCTGCTAGTGTTTTGCAAAGCAGAGGTAAAGGCGTTAGGCCCTGTCCAAGAATAAGTTTCACCGGTACCAACATATGCTGTAGAAGTAAGTAATAATGTTGTTTGCGAGCATATAGGTGCATTTGTACCTGCTGTAACTAATGGTAATGGTCTAATTGTGGCATGAGTATAAACAGTATCATGATCGCTGCCTACAGTTTTGATAAGCCTGTAAGTACCGGTATCGGCCCATGTTGTTGGATAAACATATGCATATTGCATTATGCTGCTGTAGCCAGCCGGACCAGACCAAATATATGTAGCACCCGTAGAGTCGCCATGCCCATCAAGATATAATGTATCACCAAGGCACGGGATGTTACTGGTCGCATGGAAGCAGGGCTGGGCATACAAGTAAAATATTTTGCTGCCACTTGTGGTATTACATTGTCCATGTGCAGTGTCTTTTGTTCCTGTAACCGTGAATACTGTAGGGCCACTTAATCCCATCATGTCTATTGTAACGGTTGAGCCCTTGGCTAAAGAAGAAGTAATACCTGTAGCTGGTGCCCAGGTCCACGTACTACCGGCCCAGTCATCTTCTTCTGCTCCTGGTATATTTACAGTAAATGATGTGCCTGAAATACCGCAGCCGCTCATTGTGCAGCCAAATACCGAGTCGGTATTACCATGTCCCGCACCTTCCGTAACTATCTTTGGCGATAATTCGGGGAATGCGCTATCCACTGCAGATGAGTCAGTAAATAACCAAGCAAATGATAATGACGTACTATCCCCTGGTGCCAAATCACCAAGATTGAAAATGAGGCCATAAGCAATATCCCTGTCAATCGTGCTTTCATATAACCCATAATGTAAATCACCCATAGCGGTAGCTGTGCCAGCCCATACGAGATCCAAATTGTTGCCGGTAGAAGTAGATGGTGGCCATGAACCATAGATCATTGCTTTTGCCCGGCAATCTTTTGTACCTAAACCTGTGACAGCATGAGGGTGAGTAATAGGATCGGATACACTCATTACTACGTGCCTGTTCTCTCCGTCGCCCTGGTAATTAATATGATTATCGGTTGAGTAAGAGCCACCCTCAGGCACGTCATCGTCCGGGTCCGCAGATACAAAATAGTACAAGCCATGCATCGTATCTGTGCTGGTATTTACAAACCTGGTATTTACTTTCAACCATGATGCCAACGTGTCCAGGATGTTTGCTTGTGTAATATGCAATTTGCCTCCAGGCCCTGCAGAGCCATGCCAGATGCCAATCTGGCGGTTTGGATTAGCCTGGCATCCACCGTTTTGTGCAACGAAAGAATCTGTTGAACCTTTGAGAGAATCAGTAGTTGAATTGTAATATCCGGCTGCGCTGCTAGGAAAATCTGTATAATAGGCATCACTTCTCGCTCCATTTACTTGAATAGACCAGCCATCGAAAGGTGTTCCAGGCAAAAAGAAGGAACCATACCATGGATCAGTTCCTACAGTAAAGCCATCATGTCCCCAATCATAGGAAAAATCCATACCACTTGCAGGGCTTGTATGAGTAACAGGATCTGCATAAGTACTTGCAGATCCATGGGTGTAGTAGCCTGCCGGTGGGGTTATTGTATTTCCCCAAGATCCATTTGGTGCGATAGCTACCTGTAGCCATTTGCCCGAAAGAAAAGTATTATCTCCGACAAGTTGTGCTGAACTTGTATAAGAAATTGAAAGCGCACAGGAAAGTAAAAAGAGCAAACGTAGTTTCATTGCTAAATATTTATTAGAATTAAAAAGAGCATTAAAATCAGTACCTATAAATATACTTACTATTTCTGAGAAAAAAGTAACACAATCATCATTTTCACATAAAAATTTTATAACAAATACAATCAGTAAGACAGGTGGAAATGGCAATAAGGATGGGTAGGAGGTATAAAATATAAAATGACTATCTGGTTAACTGAACCTAAATTATTTTAACTGACAAGATTGCATGTACATATTTTAAACAATAAAAATAACTAAAAATGGAAGAGAAAATCGAACAATTAATCGCAAAGGTTGACCAATTACAAATGAACATAGATTGGATGCTACCACGTATGGTTAAAGCGGGAAGCTTGCAGGATTTGGATAATAAAGCAGATACTAATTATGACCTGATGCGGGAAAAATTATTTTCACCGATTCCTGAGCCGAATTTTTCAAGACCGATTCAATAAAATCAACGTTTTTG
>CAIVKT010000652.1 GCA_903906615.1 uncultured Bacteroidota bacterium
ATCTATACAGATTCTCTTTAATCACGTAAATATTAACTAACGTTTTAAGCGGTGCGGTTTTAATTTTAGCTATTTTATCAGGCACCCTCGCTACCGGCGTGTCTATGATCATAGCAGGCAGTTTGAGGCCAGATGCTATTTTCTTCATACTGCCGGGTTCGGGTGCGCTTATAGGCAATGGCCGCACATTCGTAGCGGCTATTGTATTTATCTTCTCCGGAGTAGGAGGGGGTGGCGCTTCATAAGTTATTACGGGCGCTCTCAGGTTCGATATGACCTCCTCCATCTTATCGGGGCTGCGCTTGCTATGGCGCAGCAGGCGCACACCAGTCGCTTCCATCGAAGCTATATGCTCGGGCTCCGGAGTTTTCCATGTCTTCATCGCCGGCTTAGGCTGCTCCACAGGTTTTGGCACTTCCACAGGCTTAGGTTTCACGACAACTGCGGTGTCTTTTTTCTCCGGCACATTGATCACGGGTACACTCACCTTCAATACGCTGGGCGCGCTGGCGGCTATGGTCTGCATATGCTTGTACTCATCGGTTGATACTTTAAGTACGGGCCTGAAGGCCTGCACTATAGTGCTCACCGCTCCCGCCATGTCGGCCTGCCTCGTCACCTGCAAAAAATCGCCCATGCACGAGTAGGTTGTTTTCAGGGTAGGGTCGTTTTCCAGGCTCACTATGTAGGGCTTGAAGTAAACTTTGTTTTTCAGCAAGGTCTTCATTACATCGCATATGTCGCCGCCGCAGCTTTCACCACCATCGGTGATCAGTATGATGCTGTACACATTATGTGCTTCGTCTATGATGTCTTTGGCTGCGGCTTCTTTCAGCGCATAGGCTATTGGGGTTACACCCAGTGGGCGTATATCATCCAACCTCAACGACATCTGCGACCTGTTGTCGCGGCTGAAGGCCACTTCATTCTTGGTATCGTAGCAGTCGTTCTCGCCAACCGTATGCTGGTGGCCAAATACACGCAGAGAAAATTCCACATTATTGTTTACGGCATATACACTATCCATCAGCCGCATGATCAACTCATCAGCAGCTTTATATTTAGGCTTTGTACCCGACCATTGCTGTATCATGCTCGAGGACTCATCGAGTAATATAAGTATGCGCGACTGCACCAGTTCGCCTTGTATCTGGGCAAAAGAAAATGTGGTATATAAAATACTGAATAGAAGTAACGTTATCCTCTTTGACCGCATGTAGCTCACGTGATATAAAACTATACTGAATGAATGAGATCAGTATTTAAAAAAATACAGAATCTTCCGCAATATACCACCTTTTTCACTTTCACATAAGTAGCAACCATATCTTTGCCGTACATCATTTATCACATGACCACACCCCGCTCCATATTCTGGTTTCGCCGCGACCTAAGGCTGCATGACAATGCAGGTCTGTACCATGCGTTGCGGAGCAGTACTCCCGTTCTGCCCATATTCATATTCGATACGTCCATCCTCGATGGCCTTGAATATAAGGCGGATAAGCGGGTGCATTTTATTCATGATGCGCTTACCCATATGCAGCAGCAACTTACAGCAATGGGAAGTACGCTTCTTGTACTGCATGGCACAGCCATAGACTGCTTTAAAAAGCTGGCGGAAGAACATCATATCACAGCCGTATACACTAATCATGATTATGAACCCTATGCCACCAAGCGGGATAACGAGATCAGGGATTTTCTGCATACTAAGGAAATATCCCTGCACACCTTCAAAGACCAGGTGATCTTTGAAAA
>CAIVKT010000653.1 GCA_903906615.1 uncultured Bacteroidota bacterium
TGCTAACCTCAATAAGCTAAAAGGGAAAATTCTTGCGCCCCGTAAGCTTGAAGCGGCAAACAAATCGCTGAAAAAATTAAAAGACTCTCTTCCTAAATAATACCTGTTACCATTCCTGCTGCTACGCTTGTTGCCCTTCCTTGCAATTGATGATATAGCAACACATATTAGTTACAGTTCTGTTTTCTATGCGAAGTTCCAGGCACTGCCCGTTGCACGTAAACTTAAATAAAAAAATCACAATATCTATTTTATAAAACACCCCATAACTAAAACGTCTTGGAGCGCATTACTTTCTTCACGACCTTTGTGCCCTTAAAGCATGTTTTACCCTTTTTTGTGATCTTAGTGAAACCTTTATGGCCTTTGTGTTGAAAAATAATTGCACAAACCAAACATATACCCCTTTTAGTACAAGACAGTAGCTCACTCGCTCCACTTTAAGGTTTTCACTTTTGACTTTTCACTTCTTACCCGTGTGACATCCAATGGGACATTTGAAAAATTAAATACGGCCACAACCCTTGCCCACAATCACTTACATAAAAAATCACAATCAGAATTATCCCGATAGCTATCGGGACAAAAAAAAGTTTTCAGCGCATGGGACATTTACCTGCGCAAGTGTAGATACCTCGTACCTCGGCAAGAAAATAAAAGTGTTGCGTAAATGGTATGATGACGAAAACGAAAAGTCTACTTACAGCGGGTGCTAGGGTAAAGTAAAATAAGGATTACTAAATGTCCCATCAATTGAAAATGGGACATTCAATGGGACATCTGAAAAATTAAATACACCCGAAACCATTGCCAGTACTCACTTATAGATAAAACCACGATTGGAGTTATCCACAAAAAAAAGTTTTCAGCGCATGGGACATTAGGCCCGCAAAAAACGAGAGTGCTTTTACAGAGTATAAAAAAAGCGCAGGCCGGAAATAAATCCCGGCCTGCGCATATAATGGCTTAGTTATAGTTGCTTAGTTCACCTGTACCACTTCATAAGCATCCTGCCCGTTTTGGGAGATGGGTGCATAGTAAGTGTTGTTGTACAACAGGTACTCCTGGCCATTTATTTGCTGGTCGGTAGCGCCCTGTGGTATCTCGGTAACTATAGCGCCTATGGGGCCGGGTACCACCCTCAAGGAGCCACCCTGGCTCACATAGAATGTGCCGCCATAGTAGAAGTAGTTGCCGCCATCGCCGCCCTGTACTTCCTGGTAGCCTGATGGCAGGTAAGATACCACAGCGCCCACCGGCGGAGCCACTACATTGTAACCTGATCCGTATGGCTGGTAGTATACGCCATTGTCGTAATAGTAGTTCGCGCCTCCCCAGTTGAACATGATGGCATTAACTGTAAGCGCCGTAGCAAAAAAGCCGAACGGGTGCCAGTATGGCCCCCACACATAGGGATGGTACGGATGGTAGAAATAAGGATGGAAGCCGGACACATGATGGAAGGCATTATCGCCACGGAAACCACCACCGAAGTAACCACGGCCACGGCCGGCATCGCCACGTGCCGCAGGCATTACGTGGTTGCCAAAGTTGCGTGCGCCGCCGTTTATGCTGCGGGGGCCTACCTGCACGGGTGCATGGCCACCGCCGCCAAAACTGCCACCGCCGCGGGGGGCTCCGCCGCCGCCCCTGGCGCCACCGCCGCCACCACCGTGGCCAAAGTGCTGTGCGTTACTGCTTAATGGCATGGCGAATAACAACGCCGCTGCGATACAAATACTATATGCTGATCTTAATTTATTATGCGATCTCATGACTGAAAATATTTTAAAAAGGAAGTGTATGAAATTATTTTTTAGCAGTTGCAGATGCCAGCTTTATCTTCTTCGCGTTTGGCGGGGCGTTGAATTCAAATATCCCGTTGGGCAGGCTGGGGTTGATCTGCCAGTCGGTATAGGTAGCCTCGAATTGCGGGTTCAGCGGCTTATCCGTGGATACGATCACCATTTTCACGGGCAGGTAAAAGGCATCGTCCGCTATCCAGAACTGGAAGGTCTTATCCTTTGAAGTGCCTGCGATATGAAAGCAGTCTTTGCCATCTACCTTGGTCATACCCAGGAACACCAGGTTATTGGCCTGTGATATAATATCATCCACAAAGCCGGGATACAGATAATCGGCTACCGGGAATACGATGCCGTAGTTCTTGTTCATATAGTCTATCATCTCTATCATAGACGATGGTACACTTACCTGCGAATAATTATTACGGTCGGCGGAGTAGTAGCTGAGGGTTTTGCCGTTATACAGCAGCGACCGGCTGCCTTTATCGCCCTCGCAGCGCACCAGCAGCTTATCAGGGCCGCCAACATATACATGCTCTATGTCTGAATGCTTCACGAGACCCAGCTCGCGGCTGCTCACGTCATAGTTCGACTTGACCGTGGCGCTGCACGACCCCAGCTCACCGATCATAGCGCTCATCCTGTCGAGGATGGAAACGGCCACGGTATCAATTTTAGAATTTTGCGCTTGTACCCTGCCGGACAAACCGAGGATAACCAACGCGCATACAACTTTTAGTTTCATGGTATTTTGTTTTAAAGACGTAAAGACGAATATCAGACTGTAAAAATGCAGAAAAGTTTATAACAGAAATAGTACATAAAAATCATGCTAAGAGAATTGGCAATGTTTTAACGAAATGGGCGGAAGTCAGGCAAAATATCGGTTAATCCATTTAACTTTGTAGCATGTCAGCCCCCAAGATCATCATAGCTATAGACGGCTTCTCGTCGTGCGGCAAAAGCACACTGGCCAAGGAGCTGGCCCGCCGGCTGGCCTATAATTATGTAGACAGCGGGGCTATGTACCGCGCCATAACCCTTTACTTCCTGCGCAACCATGTGGATGATACCGACCACGGCAAGGTGCTGGATGCGATAGCCAACATCAACCTGTCCTTTGTATTCAATGAGCAGGACCAGCGCTCGGATATTCACCTGAATGATGAGAATGTAGAGCCTTATATACGGGATATGATCGTATCGGAGAAGGTAAGCGAGGTGGCTGCACTGCGCGAGGTGCGCTCCTTTGCTGTAGGCCAGCAAAAACGGATGGGCCGCAAGAGAGGCATAGTGATGGATGGACGGGATATAGGCACAGCCGTTTTCCCCGATGCAGAGCTGAAGATATTTATGACTGCCGACCCGGAGGTGCGCGTGATGCGCCGCTTCAAAGAGATGTATGCAGTCAACACGCACGTGACCATAGACGAAGTGCGCCACAACCTGGAGCTGCGCGATTATATAGACAGTACCCGTGAAGAAAGCCCCCTGCACCAGGCCGCAGATGCCCTGTTGCTGGACAATAGCGGCCTGACGCGCGAGGAGCAGTTGGATATGGTACTGGGTTGGGTAAAGGACAGGCAGTTAGCGACAACCCCAAACCCCTAAAGCGACTTTAACCACGTCACTAGCTCATCCCTGCCCTTTCCTAATTTCTTTTGCAGGCGGCCAAGTAGCTCATCATCTTTGCCGTCTTCATATTCCAGGTCATCATCGGTGAGGTCGGCATGTGCTTGTTTGATCTTGCCTTTCCATTCGTTCCATTTGCCTTTAAATTCCAGCTTGTCCATAGTGGTAGTTTTAGCGATAGCATATAAAATCCATGCCAAAACCGTAATTTCTCATTCACCCGCATTAAAATTACCTTTGCGGCATCAAATAAAGCATATTCATGAATATAAGAGTAATAATGGCTTGCCTTTCTGTGGTGTTATTTACATCGTGCGCCAAGAGCCGCATCAAGGAACATCCCGAATGGAGCAAATTCTATGAAGCATATGGTATTAAGAATGCCTGCTTCCTGCTGAGGGATAATAACCATGAGTCTATACACTATTATAATAAAGAGCGCAGCACGCAACGTTTTCTGCCTGCTTCCACTTTTAAGATATTCAATTCGATGGTGGCGCTGGAAACAGCAGTGGCTGCCGATGACCAACTGGTGATCAAATGGGACGGCGTGCCCCGCAAGCCGGAATGGGATAAAGACATGACCATGCGCGAGGCGTTTAAAGTAAGCTGTGTGCCTTACTACCAGGAGATAGCCCGCCGCATAGGCCCCGCCAAAATGCAACACTACTTAGACACTGTGAAGTATGGCAATATGAAAATGGAGGGCCGCATAGACGACTTCTGGCTAAACAACTCGCTACAGATATCGCCTGATGAGCAAGCCGGTTTTTTAAAGCGCCTGTACTTTGCCGAGCTGCCCCTCTCTGAGCGCAGCCAGCGCATAGTAAAGACAATGATGCTGCAGGAAGAAACACCGGGATATAACCTATACTACAAAACGGGTACCGGCATAGTAGGCGATAAGACCATATACTGGATAGTAGGCTTCTCTGAAAAAATAGAGCATGTAAAAGAACCCGAAGGATCTATGAACAAAAGCGATGTACGCAACTATCCTTACTTCTTTGCGGAGAATTTCGAACTGCCCACTTCCGACACTTCCAAAGACTGGTCGAAGGTGCGTGTAGTCATACTGCATGATGTGCTGAAAGAGTATGGGGCATTGCCTAAAAGTTAATTAGTTAAAGGGTGAATTGGTTAAATAGTTAATTGGTTAAAGGGTTAAAGAGTTGGTCATTTAAAAATATTAGCTGCATGGAGCCTGTAAGTGATGCACCTGTTATTATCTCATCAAAGTCGGTGCAGCGCGCATGGTCTATGTATGACTGGGCCAACTCGGCATACAACCTGGTGATCACCTCTACCATTTTTCCGGCTTATTACGAGGCCATAACCATAGTGCGTAAAGATGGTAAGATAGTAGATGAGCGTGTATCCTTCTTCGGGCATACGTTTAAAAACAGTTCGCTAAGTTTGTATTCTATTGCTGTGGCCTACCTTGTCATCGCGCTTATATCCCCTATCCTATCTTCTATTGCCGACTATAAGGGCAATAAAAAAAGGTTCATGCAGTTTTTCTGCTACCTCGGTGCAGCTTCCTGCTGCTTTCTTTATTTCTTTACCAAGGATACGCTGGAGCTGGGTATCATCTGCTCGGCGCTGGCGGCGGTGGGCTATTGCGGCAGCCTTGTATTCTATAATGCCTACCTGCCCGAGATAGCCGCAGAAGCCGACCAGGACCGGGTGAGCGCGCAGGGTTTTGCGTATGGCTATGTGGGCAGCGTGCTGCTACAGATCATTTGCTTTGTATTTGTACTGGAGCCGAAATGGTTTGGCATTACAGATAGTTCGTTTGCACCGCGTCTGTCTTTCTTCCTGGTAGGTATATGGTGGGCAGGGTTTGCGCAGGTTACTTTCTTCAAATTACCGAAGGGCGTACCGGTAGCCAAAAAGCACAGCCGCAGCCTGCTGGCCAATGGATTCTTTGAGCTGCGCAAAGTATGGGGACAAATAAAGCAACTGCCTGTGCTCAAAACCTACCTCGGCGCTTTCCTATTCTACAGTATGGGCGTGCAAACTGTGATGCTGGCAGCCACACATTTTGGCAGTAAAGACCTGAACCTGAGCGATGCGCAACTGATCTCTACCATACTCATCATTCAATTGGTGGCTATAGCAGGCGCTTATATCATGGCCAAGCTGTCTGATGTATTTGGCAACCTAAAGGTGCTGCTGCTGGTGGTGTTTATATGGATAGCGGTGTGCATAGCAGCTTACTTTACGCAAACTGCCATGCAATTTTACATAGTGGCAGCAATAGTGGGCCTTATCATGGGGGGTATACAATCACTGAGCCGCTCCACGTATTCCAAGTTGATGCCACCGACGCATGATACCGCATCCTTCTTCAGCTTTTATGATGTGACCGAGAAAATGGCTATCGTTATCGGCATGTTCACATTCGCGTATATAGACAGCATGCTGAATATGCGTGTGGCTATCTTAGCGCTGATCATTTTCTTCCTGGTCGGGGCATTGATTTTGTATCTTGCCATAAGGAAGGACTAGGCCATAACAAACACACCCAAAAATGTGTGAATTTGGAAAGCAGCTATCTACTTTATACTTTTAACTTTATACTGAAAGAGCCATGAAACTATATTCAATAAACGCCGGATCTTTTAAACTCGATGGGGGCGCCATGTTTGGCGTAGTACCCAAGAGCATGTGGAACAAAGTGAACCCAGCCGATGAGAACAATATGTGTACCTGGGCTATGCGCTGCCTGCTGATAGAAGACGGCAACTACCGTATACTGGTGGATAACGGCATGGGCAATAAGCAGGATGAAAAATTCTTCAGCCACTACTACCCGCACGGCGAGGACAGCATAGAAAAAGGATTGGCCAGGCACGGCTTCACGATGGACGACATCACTGATGTATTCCTCACGCACCTGCACTTCGACCATTGTGGCGGCTCTATAGTGCGCGAAGGCGATAAGCTGGTGCCCGCCTTTAAAAATGCCCAGTACTGGACCAATCATAAGCATTGGGCTGCAGCCATTGACCCCAACGAAAGGGAAAAAGCATCCTTCCTGAAGGAAAATATATTGCCCATAAAAGAAAGCGGGCAGCTACGCTTCATAGAGATGGCCGATGGCGAAGAATGGGTAGACGATATCCGCATCAGGTACGTGGAAGGGCATACCGAATCTATGATGCTGCCACAGATCAATTATAACGGAACCACCATCCTCTTTTGTGCCGATCTGATGCCCAGCACCGCCCATGTGTCGCTACCCTGGGTGATGGCCTATGATATGCGCCCTATGGAAACACTTGTAGAAAAGAACAAGGTACTGAACGAGGCCGCAGCCAACAACTGGGTGCTCTTCTTTGAGCACGACCCCAAGAACGAATGCTGCACCGTGCAGCAAACCGAACGCGGCGTGCGGGTAAAGGAGATATTCCCGCTGAGCGAGATAGACAGCAAGATGCAGATACCCCGACTATAAACACAACCGTTTGGAAAAGACTGCTATTTTAACGGAGGCTTTGCATCAAAGTAGGGATTGATTTTCCTGTATTTGGCATAGACATCCACAGTGCTGTCTATTTTGGCGGTAAAGTCCCTGCCTTCAAATACATCATCCCATGTCATTGGGGCTTGCCCTGTTATACATTGGGCCAGGTAGCTTCGGCAATCGGGATAATAAACCCAGAAGATAGGATCTTCGACTGTTTGGCCTTGCTTGCTGCCCATCTTTATTACGACAGGGGCTATGCCGAGGATACGCAAGTTTATCTTCCCGTTCTTCATAAAAAGCGAATCTTCTTTGACATAGTATTTAGGCACAACAATACCCTGTCCTTTGGTAAACTTTGATGCCGCGCCTATCTGTTTGGTACGGGCAGGCGAGCCGATGTAATTATTACGGGCCATAGCAGATATCTCCTCATCGGTCATTTTGTGCTGAAACCGGCTATCTGTATACGCGGCGATCTTGCCTGTCCTTACACCGGTAACCAGCGCATTGATCAGCGTATTGCTTTCCGCCGAGCGGAACGCCTCATTACCTTTGTCGCCGATGAATATGTTTTCCCACACCCTTGTTTTGCGGGCAATATCGTTTTCCATCAGCTTTGGCCATGGAACATAAGTGGCGTGGGTCGGAGGGTTGTTGTTTGGCTGCCACGAGGTAGTGGCTTGGTTTTGCGCAAAAAGGCTATTGCAGGAAAGCAGCAGCGCGGCAAACAGGAATGTCTTTATGTGGTTCATATCATCAGATTGGCAAATAAAGATACAGAAGTATCCTTTATGCGCAAATCAATGGATGATAAATGCAGCGGCTATGCAACAGCATAGAATTCTTCAAAGCTCTTACGCAGGCTCTTGATGCCTTCGCGCATACGGGTTTTCACGGTGCCTTCTGGTATTACCAGCGCCTCTGCAATATCTATGATCCTATATCCCTTGAAGTAGATAAGTTCTATGACCATGCGGCATTCCGGGCGCAACTTGCACACCAAAGCCTTCATACCTATACTGTCGGTATGGTCTGCTTTGACCGGCATATCTTCCAACACTACTGTATCGGCCAATATTTTATGTTTCATTATCTCCCCTTTGGAACGAAGGGCATCTTTTGCTGCATTGCGTGCTATATTGATCATCCAGGTATATAGGCGGCCTTTGCAGGGGTCGTATTGGTCAATTTTTGACCATATCTTGATGAACACCTCCTGAAGCACATCCTCAGCGGTGTGCATATCACCTGTTATTTTATAGATGACACCCAGCATCGAGGCAGCATATTGCTTATACAGGTAGTTATAAACCGACCTATCGGACTGTTTCAGCAGCGTTATAAGGTCACGCTCGGTATGAATGGTTGGAGTCTGCATATAAGGTCTAAAGCAGTGTTAGTTAAAAAACCATGCCAGTTGTAATTCATACCTAAAACGCCGAAAAGCAGCAAACTAAGCTACGTAAGCTGGCCTGATTTTTAAAGCGTTGGCTTGATGCGCGTAAAAAGGCATTCACACAAAATTATAACCTCCCAAAAACTTTACCCGGGAA
>CAIVKT010000654.1 GCA_903906615.1 uncultured Bacteroidota bacterium
AGCACTCGCTACCAAGGCAGCAACCATAGATGACCTGAAAGCCGCTAAAATGGGCAATGCCACTATCGGTGATAAGCTGATGGAAATGGTAGCCAAAATAGGCGAGAAGATAGACATCGTGCGTTATGAGCTGGTAAGCGGCGCATCGGTAGTGCCTTACATACACTCAGGCTACCGCATAGGTGTATTGGTGAGCATGAACCAGCCAGCAACTGAAGCCACTGTAGCGGCAGGCAAGGACGTAGCTATGCAGATAGCAGCGATGAACCCTATGGCTGTAGACGCAGACAGCGTATCGGAAGAAATGATAGCCCGCGAAAAAGCAATAGCTGTAGAGCAGGTAATGGCAGAAGGCAAGGCAGCTGATATGGCTGAGAAGATAGCTGCAGGCAAATTGAACAAATTCTTTAAAGACAACACCCTGCTTCCGCAGGCGTTTGTAAAGGATAATGGCAAGACTGTTGCTGAGTACCTGAAATCGGTAAGCAATGGATTGACTGTTACTGCCTTCAAGCGTATAGCTGTAGGTGGGTAATTGGTTTTGAATATTTCTTTTGAGAGGAACGCCCGGGCATTTTGTTCGGGCGTTTTTTTGTCCGCCTGTTGCGAGTCGAAGGGCGATGCCCCTCGCTGTGGGATTGTGCCCTTTCAGGGGGGCTAGTGGTATGTTGTATCGCGAGTTTCCCAGGGCGTTGCCCCGGGCTGAGATATTTCGCCCCTTCAGGGCTTGGGGTGTTGTATTGCGCGAGTCGAAGGGCGATGCCCCTCTTCTCCGTGGGATTGTGCCTACGTGATTGGATGTTGCTTATTTAATGCGAGCCTTTTGGCTAAAGCCAACTTATTTTGTCTTTAACCCCGGCCTAAAGGCCAGGGCAACTGGTGTGTCTTGATGGTGGCTTCACTGATGTCCGCGAGCCAACATCCCCCTACCCCCTTCTCCACGCGGCAAGGCCAACGCTGCAAGGGGGAATTCTCATCGCGAACCGGCGAGTCTCGTGAAGGGCGAAGACATCACCGGGGACAAAAATAGCTAATGCTCCTAATACCTGCTCTTTTTTAATTGTTCTGAAGGAGTGGCTCCACTGATGTCCGCGAGCCAACATCCCCCTGCCCCCTTCGCCAACGCACAAACCAACGCTCAAAGGGGGAATTCCCATCGCGAACCGGCGAGTCCCGGTGAAGGGCGAAGACATCACCGGGGACAAAAATAGCTAATGCTCCTAATACCTGCTCTTACTTAATTGTACTGAAGGAGTGGCTTCACTGATCTTCGCAAGCCAACATCCCCCTACCCCATTCGCCAACGCACAAACCAACGCTGCAAGGGGGAATTCTCATCGCGAACCGGCGAGTCTCGCTGAAGGGCGAAGACATCGCCGGGGACAAAACATCATATGCTCCTAATACCTGCATTTACTTAATTGTACTGAAGGAGTTGAAGAACTTATCAATATAGGGGTTGTTGTCTTTATCTTTTTCGCAGCCGACTTCCATGATATACATGCGGCTTTTGATGAGGTACAGTTTCATGTTCATGATACCCTGGCCATCGGCAAACTTTACCTTGACCTGGAGGCCGGGATATGTTTTGTATGGGGTTACGGTTGTAGAGAGCAGCTCGCCCTGCATACTGCTTACGGAGCCACTTATGGTGTTGCTGAAGAGGCTATCTATGAGTTCGTCTTTAAAGTCGGAGCTGACAAGTGTATCGGGATAGTCGGAATAAATGATCCCGTACACCCCGTTATCATCCTTATACTTACTCTGGTCGCACAGCCACATGTGCATCATCATGGGGCCTATCGCTGTGGTGAGTGATTGTTCGCTTTCCTCTGGCTTGCGGGGAAATGATATTTTGAAGCCTTTGTCTTTCTTTTCCAGCACCATCCAGTCGGCGGCGAAGCTGCTGAGCAGGAGTATTATAAACAGGGCTGATAGTATACGGGTGGTTCTCATTCGATTATATTTTCGATAAATATACTTCAGTTTATTTATTTTTAGCCACATGAACCGCTGGCCGTTAAATAAAGCTTACTTCTGGGAGCAGGCACCCTTCTTCAGGGTGGGGCTGGCTTTTGCTGCGGGCATATTGGTGTATGATAAGGGGTGGCTGCCGGATATGGGAGGCACTGCGTGTGCAGTCGTTGCTGTTAGTTTGTTGCTCTTGTATGTGGTGGTGGCGCTTAGTAAAAGGAAGGTCGTTGCACAGTGGGCGTTTGCTGTGGGTATGTGTGCTTTGTTCTTTTGCGGATATGGTGTGAGCTACTTTAGTGATGCGCGACAAAATACCCGATGGTTGGGGCATGATATGAATGACCATGCCGTCTACCTGGCTATTGTAGATGATGCACCTGCCGAGCGTGAGCATACCTGGAAGATACCCGTACATGTGCTGAGCACAATAGAGAACGGGCATACGAATAGGGCAACGGGCAATGCCTTCGTGTATGTATCGAAAGAGGGTGCGCCGATGAACCTGCATAAGGGCGATAATGTGCTGGTGCCGGGCAGGTGGGAGCTTATTAAAAACACGGGCAACCCTTTTGAATTTGACTATGCCACTTACTGCCGCAGGAACAATATACTCTACCGGCAGTTTTGCCGGGCAGGCGAAGTGAGGCTATATGGGCAGGCTGAAGCAAAAGAACTTTCCTTTACAGACAGGGCGCATAACTGGTGTATGCTGCAACTGGCCACATACCTGCCCGATGCCAAAACGCAAGGGCTGATACAGGCCATGCTGCTGGGCGATGAGGTGAACCTGGACGAAGAGCTGCGGCAATCGTACACGGATACGGGTATTGTACACATCATAGCTATATCGGGCGGGAATGTGATGATCTTCTTTGGCCTTATATCAGTATTGCTGTGGTGGCTGAAGGATAAGAAGCATTTTTGGGTGAAGTACCTGGTGGCCTTGCCGCTGGTGTGGTTCTATGTACTGATGGCAGGCGCGGGGCCATCTGCTGTGCGGGCGGCCATTATGTTCTCGCTGCTGGCCGGGGCTGTGATCTTTCAGAAGAATAATAACAGCCTGAATACATTGTTTGGCACAGCATTCGTATTACTGTGCGGGCAGCCTATGTGGCTGTTCTCTATAGGTTTCCAGTTATCGTTTGCGGCGGTGCTGTCAATCATCATTTTTTATA
>CAIVKT010000655.1 GCA_903906615.1 uncultured Bacteroidota bacterium
CCTTTGCCCATGTTCCGATAGCAATATCCACCTGGCCATTCACGTTGCCTGCCCATACTTTCTGGCCTACGGTGTTGTACACTTCAGCGGTCATAGCAGAGGTTGATGATACATGCAGGGTATTCTTTGCAGGCACAGGATATACTTTCACATCCTTGCTTGCAGTAGCCACCGGCTGCACACCCGTAGGCGATACAGGAGAAGAAGAGTTGAAGGTCACCGTAAAGTTCTTGCTGTTCACATTAAAGAACACATTGCCTGCGCCCTTTACTTTAAAGCGGCAGGTGGTATGGGTTGCCGGTGGGTTAGGTACCGTAATAGTAGCCGATCCATTATTGGTAAAGTTACCTACCAGGTAGGGCCATGTATTACCGCCATCTATAGACATATAAATGTTCACCGTAGCTGCACTGATGGGCGCTACATTGGTGCTTTCTACATTCCAGGTAACAGTTTGTGTGCTGTGGCCTGCAAGCGTAAGACCTGTTGTACCCTGGCTGGTAACCGCAAACCCCGCGCCTGTGTTTATAGCATTCAGCGTTATGCGGTCATCAGGGAATGTAAATACGCCGTAGTTATGAATAATATCCCTGAATGTGCAGGCAAACGTAAGCGTACGCGCCACATCAGGCACTTTCTCGCCTTCATTGCCTTCAGTACCGGCATTGCTCAGTGTACCCGCAAGCACCATGCTGTTCTTAGGAAAAATACGTACGGAAGAAGTAACAGGATCATAAGACCTGAATATAGGGCCGGTGGCATGAGTGTTAACCAATTCATTCGCGGCACCAAGGTCCCACTCTTCCCAGCAATAGAGTACGGTAGAGTCTGCCACAGAATCAGTAAGCGCAGGGCCTGCCAGCTCAAATGGCGTAAGGAAAGGAATAGAATAAGTAGCCGCAAACGCAGCATATTTCACTGACTTATTGCTGGTAGCAGTAAGCGCAGCGCAGGTATTACCTTCACCGGAGAGATAGGTTTCTATCTGCTGGTGGCTCACCGCATGAAAATACGCATCGCTATGGTATTGAAGGTCATCAGGCCCGCAGATGCCTGCATAGGCCATAATGGTAGACCCGCTGCCCGGCTCATATGCCGTAGGACCATTCCTGTTTCCGCCCCCGCAACTGCCGTCTGTACCGTTATTGAACGGGTGATCGGCTCCATACTCATGGCCCATTTCATGCGCCACGTAATCCACATCAAAGCCATCGCCCACAGGTGTATCGCTACCCGTTTCGCTTTGTGCCTTATAGCCTCTCTGGCAAATAACACCTTCCAGCGACAGACCGCCGCCACCTGTGGTGAACACATGGCCTATATCATAATTCGCATTACCGATCACAGCATCCAGTTCTGTCTGGTTGTCCGTAAGGAGGTTGCTGGCGTTAAGGTTATCAGCACTGTACGGGTCGCCTGTTGGTGTGACGAATATGATGAGGTCTTCATTGCTCACAAAGTTCATGTGGCTGCTGAACTCGCGCTCATATATGCCGTTAATGCGGTTCATAGAAGTGGTCATGCAGCTGAAAGCCTGTGCTATAGTAGGCGAAGAAAGGCCTGTGGCTGCTGCTGCATACTGATTATCACATGCCAGCGCCAGGCGGTAAGTGCGCAACTGGTAGCCATTGATGGTCTTTTGCGCCGCTGTGGGCGATGCTTTAGGTTGTATGGTTGTTGGTACGCCACCGGGGCCTTTATCATCGCTACCGGGTACCAGGCACTTCATGCGGCTGGTAAAAGAGCGTGTTTCGTCCCTTTTATAATGCACCATGTAAAAACCATCATGATACAGATCATAAGGATCTACAAAAGAAGTGTTGTCGCCGTCAAATATCATGGCATGAAAACCATAGAGCGTAAAGTCCAGCTTTGCGGTCACGTTAGGGTTATCCAGCGCCTCGCCGGTAAATGTTTTGATACCGGGGTACCTGGCTGCCAGGTCATCGGGCATCATAGGTGCAGCCCATACATTAAAATCCCTGGTGGTGCCGTCAGGCATAGGCAAAGTAACTACTATACCCTGCGCCGGGTCTGTAGAAAGGGCGAATAGCTGTAGCCTTAAGGTAGCCTCATCTACCGTATACACGCTAAAGCTGTTGGGGTGTTGCCATTGCAGCTTTTGCGGGGCCACATCGTTGCTCACCTGCTGCCATAGATTACCTGCCTGTGCATTTACCGTGCCCAGCAGGGCCGCACCAAGCAACATTTTCGAGAGAAATCTGTTCATTTTTTCAATTTTAAGTGGGTACATCAATATTTAAGTGCGCTATGGAGCCTATAAATGAATACTATTATATATCGGCATGTAAATTACTGATAACAAATGGAAGGCAAAAAAAAATGTTGCGAACGCCGATAAACCCGTGGCGTTTATTGCAAATAAATGACATTTAATAATCCGCTTTCTCTTTTATAATCAGCCTTGCAGCGTGTACCTTAGCGCCATGGAAGGCGAGGTATTACTCAGGTTATCTTACACTTTAGACACGATCGCAGATGCCGCAAAGCAGTTCTGGCAACAATTGCATGGCCATAGGGTCTTTGCGTTCAGCGGGGAAATGGGCGCGGGCAAAACTACATTCATACACTATCTATGCGACTACCTGCAGGTGCAGGATGCTGTGAGCAGCCCCACTTTTGCCCTCATAAATGAGTACCATTTTACAGATGCCGGCAAAGACCGCACCATTTACCACCTCGACTGGTACCGCCTGCGCGACACAACGGAAGCCATTAATGCAGGCATGGAAGACTGTATCATTACCGCGAACACCACACCTGCCATCTGCCTCATAGAATGGCCCGAAAAAGCAATGGAATTGCTACCCCGCCAATACCTTTGGATCAGCATAGGCCCCATAAGCCCTTCTGAAAGGGAAATGACCGTAAAACTGGTGCGCACGGCTTAATTCCGGCACTTTCAAACCGGTGTACTTTGTGTTAGCCACAACGGGGTTGCGGGTTACAACTATATTTATTACATTGCACTTCTTATAATAACCAATAAATACCCCACATATGTATATTAATGGTACAAAATGCGCTGCTTTTGTGTCTTGTTGTGTTTTATCAGTGTCGCTGATAGCGAAAGACGCAAAGCCGGCTGGCGAAGGCATGCACAAGCCCCTGTGTTTTATAGAGAACAAAGGACAAGTAGTGAACCAGGATAATGCCCCGAGGAATGATGTACAGTACAACCTGTGTACCCCCGGCATGAACCTGTTTGTAGGCAGTGCGCAACTGCATTACCAGTTCAAAAAAACAGAAGGCTTGCCTTCATCGGCAACAGCAAGCGTATCCGGCTACCGTATGGATGTGCAGTTGCTGGGCGCAAACCCGGCCGCAAAAGCAGAAGCCACCGGCAAGCAAGATTATTACGAGAACTACTACCTCGCCCAGACCGGCGCAAACGCTGTGACCGCACATGCGTGGAGCAAGATCACCTATAAAGATGTGTACCCTTCGATTGACTGGGTGCTGTATGTAAAAGACAACCAGGTAGAGTATGACTTCGTAGTTCGCCCCGGCGGCAATGTGGCTGATATACGCATAGCTTATGACGGCGCAACAGCGCTGGGTATCAACACTGATGGCAGCTTGTATGCGAATACCCCAATGGGCAATATAGCAGAGAAAACACCCGTAGCTTTTGAAACTGCTACAGGCAAAACAGTCGCATCTCGCTTTGTATTGCACGACAATGTAGTAAGCTTTGCCACAGCCCCGCACAGCGGCG
>CAIVKT010000656.1 GCA_903906615.1 uncultured Bacteroidota bacterium
TACAAGTAGTCGGAAGCCGCTACTTGGAAGCTCGATGCAAAGTGGTCAGCAAAATGTATTCAAGAACAGTAGTGCGAACCCCGTTGGAAAGAAGATACTCATTCTCGAAAACAAATGAAAACTCTTAAATTGATGTAAACATAGTGTTTTATTTCTACGAAAAATTGTACAGAAGATTGATTAACAGACAGATAACGAATGGTTATAGCTCTATTCTTTAAAGTATTATTTATTACTTATGTAATTAATTGATAGCAAAAAAAACGTCCCGCGATTGCGGGACGTTTTTATAAATAATAATGATCAGGTTATTGCTCTACAACCATATGCAGCACAGTATTGCCTGATGATGTATGCAGGTTTACCAGGTACATGCCATTAGCAATATTACCGAGCTGTATCTTTTTATTGAGGCTGCCGTTGTATACATTTGATGTACTAGTGTATACATTCTGCCCCAGCATATTTGTTATCTCTATATTGACTTCTTCGCCTGCTATTGCATTCAGATTGGCCGTTAATGTAAATGTCCCCTTATTCGGATTAGGGATCAGTTGCACATTGCTGATCGCATTGTTCACCTGCTGCACACCCACATTAGATACATAGAGGCGGATACCCGCAGAGCCGGTATCACCTGCACAGGCGCCTGTGGTACTAACTATGCAAGAAACAGAATCGAGGTTCGCAAAATTGTTGTTTGTATAGAACGGTAAGTTCGCGCCGGTAATAGGTCCGCCATTTACATACCACTGGTAGCTTACCGGGGCCACACCGTTGGTGATGGTAGCGGTAAGTGTGGTCACTTCGCCGCTGGCAATATGTGTGCCGGGGTCCGCAGTTATAACGAGGGTCGGTGTCATTGGCGTAACAACATCCATGTCAACGCTCGGGCTGTTTACGACATTCTCCAACTTACAGCGATAGCTGCTGGTGAGCTGGCAGTAAACTACATCTCCGTTTGATGGTACATAAGAGTAAGTGTTGGTAGTGCTTTCAAATCCACCATTCATTCTCCATTGATAAACGGGTGCAATTCCTCCGTTCACAGCAGTGGCTGTAAAGGTAACCGGGGTGCCGCTGCATACTGTATTTCCGGGGTCAGCAGTAATTGTCACTATCGGCATCAACTGGGGCAATACAGTCATAGTAACGTGGTTTGTCGCTATCATTGGTGTTGCACATGATGCGCTGCTGGCAAGGGTTACACTTACTATGTCCCCGTTGGCAGGGAGGTAGTGGTATGTACCCGTTGTGGCAATTACAGGTATGCTGTTTACTGACCATTGATAAGCAGGTAAGCTGCCTCCGTTTGTCGTTGTGGCTGTAAAGGTTGTTGATGTGCCTGCGCATATTGTGTCGCTGCCGCCGGTAGTGATGCTTACAGTAGGTATTACACTTGTTGTAACACTTACTGCTGCGCTGCCGGTCATGTTGCTGGTACATGTTGTAGTGCCGTTAGTAGCCACAACAGTGTAGGAGCCTGGAGTAGTAAACGTTCCGAGGTCAAGTGCGCCGCCTGTGCCTGTAATAGCAGGAGCCGCAGCGATTGTGCCTATAAGCGCCTGGTAAGATATGCCAACCGTAGAGTTGCTGAGGCCAATGTGTACACCGCCCGTGCCACTGCAATAGTTGCCGCCACCGGTAACAGTATATACATCAGGCAATGTGCTGATGCCTACTATTGCAGTACCGCTCATGTTCGCTGTACATCCTGTTGTCGTATTCAGTGCGGTTACTTTATAAAGTCCCGATGCGGTTTGTGGTCCGAAATCAACGGCCACTCCTGTGCCTGTCAACGGGCTGCCTACTGTGGTACTGCCATTGTAAAGCTGGTAGGAAATGCCAGTGGCAGTATTGCTGAGGCCCA
>CAIVKT010000657.1 GCA_903906615.1 uncultured Bacteroidota bacterium
AAATTGCTTTTTTGATGGTGCGTGTTGTCTGTTTCATATAAACTTGTTTATTTTTATGTTTGACAATTTTGTCAATTTTTGGGCAAAAAAATTATTTTTTAAATATTTTATCTATTACATCAAGAACGTAAGCCTTGCGTTGGCGCATTAATTTTTCGTATTTGCCATCATTGATATCGAACATATTTTGGATCATAGATTTTGCAGCAAACGGGTGTGCGCAAAGCGAAACAATTGTGATCATAATCTGAAATGGATCACCGGATATCTCTCCCTTTTCTACCGCCCTTTCTATATAATGCAGGAACCCACGCCTCACGCCCTGCATGCTATCGCCGCATAATATCTTGCGCATTCTGTCGGGGTTCTGGTTAAATTCATTGATGATGAACAGGTCTATACCAGGGTCTTTAATAGCAACATCATAAAAATCTGATGCAAACATTTTTATCATCTCCACCACAGGGGCGTCGCTATGTGCAAATCCGTTGACCCTTTGGTGTATTTCTGCAAAGGCCTCGGTGAAGACAACTCCAAACAGCTTTTCTTTATTGCGAAAATAATAATGCAAGGCTGTGCGGCAAATGCCGGCTGTATCTGCTATTTCCTGCAGGCGGGTGCCGGCAAGGCCGTTTTTTAAAAAAGCTTGCTTGGCTGCTGACTTGATCAAAGTTTCCGTATCACTATTTACAATCGCTTCCATTTGATGTTTGACATTAAAGTCAAACACAAAAGTACGACTATTTCTGAAAGCGCAAAATTATTTTTTTAGAAATTAAATAGTTTTTGTTGATCGCACAATAACCATTACTTATTAGGTCTTGGTTATAGGAAAAGCTGAACCTGAAGAAATTGCTCTAAAAACCAGAGGGCTTTACAATCTTAAACTTTTGTTTGCTATTGTTAACAGGTACAAGTAAATATCATTATCACTCCACCCGGTCAATAACAGGGTCTGGTTTTTCTCCCAAATATTCAACCCATGCTTCCTTCATCAATGGGTAGTGTTTTGCCGCTTCCACGAGGTTCAGGAAAGCGATAATGTTTGCTTCAAAGCGGTTTGCGAGCGTTCCATCAGCAATTTTGCCCTCGGTGGTAAAGGCCTGGTGCGCCATCGCCAATGAAAACATATTTGGGTAAACATCGGCGCCCAGATGCTCCAGGGGCATTCTTAGCGCCCAAAGCCCGCGGTTGCCCCCTATCATTGCAGGTGAAGCAGACATGAGCAACGCGTGACGTTCATTAAACGGTTGTGGACGAAACCTGGAGCCCCAATCAATAAGATTTTTTAGATGCCCCGGCATAGAAGCATTGTATTCAGGAGATGCAATAATAAAGGCATCATTTGCCAGTATGCGTTTACGGAGTTCTTCGGCCCCGGGAGGGTATATGTTGTCTACATCTGCATCCTGGTTGTATGACGGGCAATCAAACTCTTGCATATTGGCCACATCAGCTTTATGGCCATTGCGCTCTATAACAACTGCCGCCAGTTTCGCCAAGCGAGTATTCAACGAATCAGCCCTTAGTGAGGCTGAAAATACAAGCACCCGAAGAGGCGATTTATGATTATTTTTCTGTTCTTCTTTCATCTTGGCGAAGTTATGTGAATTATTTCGGTAAACGATATTTAGGCAAATACTAAACATATTTGTCTGCCAATATGCAAGCTTCGAAAATAGAAGCGGAGGCACACTGTCGCATTTATACTGCTTACTGATATTTACCAGCGTTTCCTGGTGGCATGTTCTTTGTCCATTCATTAATGTACCCTTGCTTAATAGTTACAATTAAATCAGCATCGCACAGTTTTAAGATGAACAAGCTAGTTATTGACTGGTCGCATGTTGCCACTAATACAACTACGCACTTCTTATCATAATGCCTAACGAATATTTTTATTTCCTACAATTTTTTCCAACAACAATAAAAACAAATAATAAAATGAAAGCGATATACACAGCCTCAGCAACATCAACAGGAGGCAGGAATGGTAAAGTAAAAAGTTCAAATGGGATTTTGGATATCGAGGTACGTTCCCCTAAGGCCATGGGAGGCGAGAATGATGATTATACCAACCCGGAACAACTTTTTGCAGCGGGTTACTCCGCATGTTTCAACAGCGCCCTTGCCGGAGTAATAGAAAAGGGCAAGCACCAAGCGGGGGTAACAACCGTAACGGCGGAAGTAAGCATAGGTTCAAATGGCATCGGGGGTTATAGCCTTGCCGTAACCCTGAAAGCAAATATACCCGGCATAGCACAGCAAGAGGCCGACGATCTAATAGCCCGGGCACACCAGGTTTGCCCATACTCCAATGCCACACGTGGCAATGTTGAAGTAACGCTGGTGGCTACCGTCAATAGCTAATTGCAGATGGAAAAAATAAAAATTGAAACCATGGAAAGTCCAGTAGTAAATAACGAAGATGCCCTGCGGCCTATGCCGGGTTCAGAGTTCTTCATCCATAACGTTGACTCCGCACCCGCCTACTGGTGGCTGAACGACCTGTGGATCGTACTGGCGCAAGCCAAGGACACTGGTGGCCGCTTCTCCATGATGGAAGAGTTGCTGCCCAAGGGTTCCGGTCCAGGGCCGCACAAACACACCTGGTCTGATGAAACGTTCTACATGCTCGATGGTGAGATTACCTTCCTGGTGAGCGATGACATCAAGACCGCAAGGGCAGGAGACTTCCTGATGATCCCACGCAATACACGGCACGCCTTTCGTGTGGACAGCGATACGGCACGTTTCCTCAACGGCTACACGCCCGCAAGCCTTGAGGCTGCCCTTGTGGAGTTGGCGATGCCGGCGACTGAACGTACCCTGCCTCCAAAAAATACTTCCAGGGTAATCAAGATGGACGCTGAACGCCTGAGGCGTTATGGTATGGACATGCTGCCCGGCCCAGACCCGTTGCGCCCTGAAGGGCGTATACAGTGAGCGCATGGTGTTATCCTGCCAGAAAAATTATTTAAACCGGAAAACATACAGCATATGAAAATCGCATTTGCCCACCCCGAAACAACATTTACCACCGACCTGTTCAACAACCTAAAAGGGAGATTAAACAACCATGAAATTGTTTCGTGGATGGAGGATGAAGCCGCCCCTGCGAGTGATTTTGAGGCAGTAGTGGTGATGGGGAAATTTACCCGCGAACAGATGGCCGGCCAAACAAAGTTGCGGCTTATCCACACCGTAGGTGCGGGATATGACAGCCTTGACATTGGTGCCGCGGGCGAGATGGGTATTATGGTTTCTTACTCACCTTCAGGACTTACCGGAAATGGTATTTCTGTAGCCGAATTTGCGGTAATGCTGGTGCTTGGTGCA
>CAIVKT010000658.1 GCA_903906615.1 uncultured Bacteroidota bacterium
CTTACGGATCACATTATTCCCGGCATCGGTAAAGATGATGTTGCCGTGACTGTCATTAAAAATATCGAAAGGCAAATTGAGCTTAGCGGCTGTTGCCGGGCCGCCATCGCCGCTATACCCCGCCACCCCGCTACCGGCAATAGTGCTGATGATACCTGTTGTCGCGCTTACCTTCCTGATATTGTTATTGTCCCCATCAGTGATGAGCACATCGCCACTCACATCAATATATATGCCCGTAATACCGTAGAAAGTGGCGTTGGTAGCCGGGCCGCCATCGCCGGTATTACCGGTGCTGCCGTTGCCGGCTATGGTAGATATGATGCCTGAAGGCATCGTGATCTTTCTTACCCGGTTATTCAGGGCATCTGCTATGTATATATTGCCCGCAGTATCCATACGCACAGCCTGTGGCTGCCATATTTCAGCATCAACGGCCGGCCCGCCATCGCCACTGAAGGAGTTAAAACCTGTTCCGGCAATGGTGGTGATAATACCTGTAGACTGGTCTATTTTGCGAATGCGGTTATTGTACTCGTCTACAATAAGGAGATTGCCCCGCTTGTCCATACATAGCTGGTCGGGCCCATAGAGCTGGGCATCTATGGCTGCCCCGTTATCCCCGGAGTAGCCCTGTGTATCATTGCCGGCAATAGTATTGATCAAATAGGCCTGGGCGCCTGCATTACCTGCAAACAGGCATAGGAGGGAAAGAGTATAAAAGAGGTGCTTCATCATTCCATAAAGTTACCAATAAATACTACTCGCCGGTACTAACCACCATTGTGGTGCATAATGCCTATCTGCAACGAGATGCAGCCCGGGTTCAGCTTATTGGGGCTGTATTGTGTGCGTGAACCATCGGTTACATCGCTCGTTTTGGTAACGCTGGAGCCAATGAACCCGAAGTCTTCGGAAACAGTAAAGCTCCAGTGCCCACGCATAGACAAAAACTCAGTGAAGCCAAAGCCCACGCGGATGAGCATAGAGTTGAGGTTCTTGGAAGAGTTGATGAGGCTGTCGTAACTGCCTGCCCCACCGCCATTACTAAAATCCCACTTTCTCATGGTCTCTGTGCCACTCATCTTAAACCCTGCGCCTGCGCTCAGGTTGAATTTGAGTATACCACGGTGGTCTACATCGCGCACCAGCTTTGGGGTGATGAACACATAACCACATTGATCAAGAAGCGTAACACCGGCATTGCCTGTGCCGCCTTTTACACCATAGGCTTCGTTATCATAATAAATATTGTAGCCCTGGTAAAACAGGTTCGCGCCAATGGCAGTATGCTCATTAATGGCCTTGAAAAAGTCGAGGCCGGCAGAGATGGATACGTTGTAATTATTAGAAGTAACTAATCCGCCGCCACCGTATAAACCAATGAAAACACTGGACTGGGCATTAGCACAAAGAGCAACAAAAGGCAAAAAAGCTACAAGTATTAATCGTTTCATGTGCGAAAATTAAACAAATTTCTTATTTTCAATAGCATGTTTTCTTAATAATGTGCTGGCGCGATACCTATCCTCGTGATATTCTTCGTACAAACCATCCAAAACAGCGAGGCAATTTGCTGCCCCCCATTGGTCGCACCAGGCCAATAGTCCTTTAGGA
>CAIVKT010000659.1 GCA_903906615.1 uncultured Bacteroidota bacterium
GATATTTGCAGCAAGATCAAAAAAGATATTTCTGCCGATAAGACGAATGTGGAAATGAACTCGCCATATGAAGAGGCCAACCAGCCACTGATAAGGGTTTCGCGCAGCTACAGCACCAATGAAGAAAATCCGTTCGATAATTTTTACGTCATTATAAGGGTCAATTGCGACCTTGACAGCATTTATACTAAAGATGCCAACGGCGGCCAGGGAGAAAAAGAGGAGAAAAAAGTGGTCATTGAATTTGAGGATCATTCAAAGCTCACAGACGAAGAACTGAAAGTGAACCACGACCTTTCAGACGATCACCTCTCTGCGGCAAGGTGTGCCTACTACGTGGTCACAGACCAGAACGTGAAAGACCTCACCACAAAGAAAATAATAAAAGTGACACTCGCAGGCAGTTCAGTAGCAGTAACACCCGAAATGGGCAACGAGGCAATGCAGTATATAAAGTGCATGAAGGCAGCTAAGTGATACCTTCTAAGTCTTATTTCCATCACCATACGTATATAACAGTAGCCTAAAATAGTTCTATGCTCCGTATTGCGCTTATTGTTGTCGTTTTTCTGCTGTCTATAGTGGTGCTTATACCTACGCCATCGCATTATCTGTGGTACATTACGGTAATGGTCACGGAGTTTCCATGGATATTCCTGGGCATCATTAGTGTGTTGCTGTTGTGGTCATTCAATGCGCAGCAATATAAGGCCGTAGGTATCACGCTGTCAATTATTTCCTTCATTTTCTTTCTCTATCCTGTGGTTGGTGCATATAGGGTAGGGGCTGATCTGAAACAACGTTTTGAAAGCGCGTTTGGCCCCGGCAGTGCAGAGTTGCAAGGCATGCACCAGGAAACACCTTACTCCTTCTGGCACATGATCACAGGCATAGGCGCAGAAAAAGTGCCTTTTGATACTTACCATTATGCCAATCATACAGGTGTAGATCTTACTTTAGATTTCTTCAAGGCACAGCAGCCCGGCAACAGGCCATGCCTCGTGGTGGCACATGGTGGCTCCTGGAAAAGCGGCAACAGCCACGAGCTGCCCGATATAGATTGGTACCTGGCCCGCCAGGGCTACAATGTAGCCAGTATCAATTACAGGTTGGCTCCCGAGTTTAAAAGCCCTGCGCCTATAGAAGATATGCAGGCCGCCATTGCCTACCTCAAAGGCCACGCAGCAGAACTGCATATTGATACCAATAATTTCGTGTTGTTGGGCCGCTCCGCCGGTGGTCATATAGTACTGGAGGCAGCTTATACTTTGCATGATCCCTGCATCAAAGGTGTTGTAGGCCTCTACGGCCCTACAGATATGCTGTGGGCATACAACAACCCTGATAACCCATTGGTGATGCACTCGCAGCAGGTAATGGAAGATTTCTTTGGCGGCTCGCCCACACAAGTGCCAGAAAAGTATACAGATGGCTCACCCATAAATTTTGTTACACCGCAGTCTACCCCCACGCTGCTCATACATGGCGGCCACGATGCGCATGTGCATTTTGAGCTGAGCGAGATGCTGGATAAAAAGCTACAGGACAACAACGTAAAGCATCTCCTCCTCGGCCTGCCATGGGCTACCCACGGCTGCGAGTACTCCCTCAATGGCCCTTCAGGCCAGTTGGCCAAATACAGCATTGAGCGGTTTATGTATGCGGTGACACACCAGGGCAAATGATGTGGTTCAGGTCGCTTTTTATTAAGGTAGCCGCAATTTGCCCACGTTTCTTTTATCTCATCTTGCCAAAGAGTTGTATTGTCAACGCTCATCTCTGCTATTTGCCCCAAATAGCTCCGCCGTTCCCTGCTACTTTCCCGCACTTCCCGCCTATATACCGCCGTTGGCTACTTATTGCTTTTGTGCGCGGGTATTATTATAGAAGTTTGGGTTAAGATCTAAAAGCACAGTACCAATGAGACTCTTAAACAAGGTTACATTCCCCCATACAAGCGGGCATGCGCCATCTATGACTGCATTCAATGGCAAGATATACATTGCGTGGACAGGCGCAGGCGGCAAGCTCAATATTGGGCAAATAATAATTGAAAATAATAATATGAGATTGGGCGGAGTGTTCACACTCAGCGAGGTGAGCGGGTATTCGCCATCATTGGCGGTATTTCATGGCCAACTATATATGGCATGGGCCGGCAAAACAGGCGGCAAGATACACATAGCCCCCGTAGAGATAGACGCAACGGATAGTTCCATTTCGCTGGGTACTGTAATAGATATTTATAACTCCAGCCCTGTATACATCAAAAATACAGACCTTGGTAATACCGCCGGCCCCGTACTATTTGCGATGACGCAGTACAATGCGCCCGTGCTCTGCGTGGTATGGAAAAACACCGCCGACCAGATAAACATACTGCGTTCGGCCGATGGCAGCCGGTTCATGGGGCCCGGGGACCTGGGTAGTTCGCTCATCGTGTTCGTTAATGCCAACAGCACCCTCGGGCCTGTTACCAGCAACCACATGGCTGCCTGCTGCACAGGGGGCAATATCGCATGGTCGCACTCCAAAACGAACAAGCTCTACTCAGGCCACATAGCATTAGGCACCGCCAATTCTCTCGCCAGCATTTATAACTACAACAATACCATTTACAATTACCAGGAGGAGTTTTTTAATGGCAGCACATCTTCCTGCCCTGCCATTGCCTGCAAGGGTACAAGTGCCGATGCGGGCCTGCTCATCAGTTGGAAGGGCGAGGGTAGCGATGATCACCTGTACATGGTGTCGGTTTATCCTAAAAAATCAAAGCCCATACCTCCCACAGAGGCCACCCGCCTGGAGGAAACCACCCGCCACTCACCCGCAATGTGCCTTTACAACGAGTCTGTATTTATTGCCTGGATAGATGTCGATGACCATCAAATAAACATGGCACTGGTATCCGCGTGAGATATAAACAACGCAAGCACACCTGTGTGGTGTGCTTGCGCAAAATTGTTGCGGGCTTATCACGCAAATCTCGTTAGCACCCAGTTCCTTCCTTTATCTATCACCGGTGCATCGCAGTAAGTGCATTTGTCGTTGGTAGTATCAGTATATGGTGCGCCGCACGAGCTGCACTCGTAGCTGTACACAGTTTCTGCTTTATTGGCCTTGCCGCTCACATCTATGCTCCGAGATAGCTCTATGCTGAAGTTGCGTGTTACAAAATCATCGTCCAGCATTTCCAGTCCGGGGTGCAGGGCCACACGGCGGCAGGTAGCTTTCAGGTCCACATACAGCTTCATCACATCGCCATCCACTACATATCGGCGCAGGGTTACATCATTGAGGTACAGGCGGTCGAATACATATGGTGGTGTGCTTCGCTTCTGCTGCACAATACTGCTTATCGTAGCATCATCTGCAAATCGTGTAAGTCTTTTTTCATCGCTGCCGGTCATCACATCCATCACCTGCATAAAGATGTTGGAAGCTATATCTTCTATCCTTTGCACCGCGAAGAAGGGATCATTCTTCATCAGCTCGCTCAGGTTGCGGTCATTGCTTAGCCCTGCGCCTCCATTGTAGTCATCGGCCTGTGTCACCTCGCTCAGCACCCAGTCGTAGGCTGCGCTGTTGGTCAGTGTATTGCAATTGCTGCAACGGCTTATCTCGCCCATCTTCACTTCAAATGGCGCACCGCAGTTGGGGCAGTTGTTGTTGCTGTACAGGTTCTTCTCGCTATCGCTATCCGTGCGCTTGATGAATGTCCAGTACTCCACATCAGTATCATTTCCGTACGATTCATTGAATTGCGGGTACTTATCGCTCACAAAGCTGTCGTCCATAGAAAATGATATGGCTACCTCCACGGTCTGGTAATGCCCGTCGGTATTCGTGGCGCTGGCCTTTATGCCATGTATCTGTATGTTGCCCAGTATGTTTTTCTGCCCCAGTAGGTTCATCATTTTGAACTGGGTAGCCAGCCGCTGGTACATACCGTCCGATAGCCACTTCCTTACATTCGTCACATCTTTGCGCATCCACGCATCCTGCATAGCCATAAATGATGTTGCCACCTTATTGCTGTCCAGCCCTTCGGGGAAGGGTACGGTAGGCGTAGCTGCCATATCACTTTCTTTTTGTTCGCTGCTGCCGCCCTTATTCTTGCTGGTGTACACATAGTATGCAATAGCAATGATCAGCACAACGATCCCCAATGGCGAGCTGAATAGCCAGATGATCAATCCGCCACCGCCGCCACTGCCACCACCACCGCTGTATCCGCCGCCGCCATGGCCGCCCGCTCCGCCAAAGCGTGCAAATGTATCGTGTGCTATAGCCAGGCACAGCAGCGCAATAGCGCCTATCCGGTACAATGTCTTCATGCTGTATTTGCTCATTAAAAGGTATTTATGTTATGGAAGGTTTTTCTTGATAACCTAATCCTGTTTACAATTATTCATACTAAAGTAATAAAGGCCTGAAGGGGCGACATTATTTTAGAAACAATTGAAAGAAAAAGGACAAAGCCCCGAAGGGGTGATATTATTTCGCTATAGAGATATATCGCCTACCCTAACGGCGGAGGCACGCTACCAAACAAGCCGCTCAGCTCGCTAAGCGTATCTGCTGCGGCCCATCCGGCCATGCCTTGCTTCCACATAATGGTATCACGATGTATGGTGCCTGCCTGTATCATTTGCTGCACGGTTGCCGCATCATATGGCCCTGCCTGCTTGCCATCTATGCCGGTGAAATATTGCGTGGCTGCGGCCAGCGGCGGCGGCGCTGCACTTGCTACAGCCTGCTGCGGCGCGGTAGCCTGGTTCATGGCATTGGCCATCATATTGCCTACGCCAAGCCCTGCGCCAAGGCCCGCGCCGAGGCCTGCTGTGCCCTCGTTGGCGGCTGCTATCTCTATGCTCTGCGCTGCTTTCAGTTGCGCCAGCTTCTGCATGTCTATTTTGTTCAGGTGGCTATACTCGAATATCTCTTTCTTCAGGTCTTCCGGCATCGACACATTCTCCACCAGGAATTTCGTGATCTGTAGCCCATACGCATCAAAGTCTGCATTCAGCTTTTCCTGTATAGTGGCCGACAGGTCCTCAAGGTTAGAGGCAAACTTTTCTATCGGTATATTACCACTGCCGGCCACGCTGGTAAAGCGTGTAGCAATGATGCTCTTCAGCTGCCCGCCTATTTCATCGGTAGTGTATAGCTGGTCTATGCCCGTTATTTCTTTAATGAACTTGCCTGCATCCGTTACCTTAAAGGCATACGTGCCAAATGCCCGTAGCTCTATCATACCAAAGCGGTCATCAGACAAGGTGATGGCATTCTTGGTACCCCATTTCTGGTCTATGGCCTGCTTGGTGCTTACGAAAAATACATCTGCCTTAAAGGGGCTTTCAAAGCCATACTTCCAGCCTTTGAGTGTGGAGAGTATCGGCATATTCTGCGTTTGCAGCGTGTACATGCCCGGCTGGAAAACATCGGCTATCACACCTTCGTTAATGAACACCGCCTGCTGGCTTTCGCGCACTGTAAGCTTGGCGTTCATCTTTATCTCATTATCGTGCCGCTCAAATTTATACACCAGCGTATCGCCATCCTGCTGTGGCCAGTCTATAATATCAATGAACTCATTCCTGAGTCTGTCAAATATGCCCATGAGTTTTTTTGTTTTTTTATGGAAATTGGTATTGTAAATATAGGTAAAACCTATTTTGATAGATGATAGTACTAATGCAATTATAACTTAACTTTAATGATAAGCTGCAAGTGAAGTCGCAAGGTAACGATCGCTATAAAAAGGCATTGTTTTAAGTGCCTGCGAAGCCAATTATCCCGTATGTCCCGATTTCTCTAAAACAGCCTTAAAAGACCTTTGTAATTCCGAAAAAAGCATTACTTTTGCCACCCCTGAATACAAATCCATAACTGCCCGGGTGGCGAAATTGGTAGACGCACTGTGTTCAGGTCGCAGCGTTCGCAAGGATGTGCTGGTTCGAATCCAGTCCCGGGCACCAAAATGAGAAAGGGAGCGGTAGAGCGTAGAGCGATACCCTCCCTTTCTCATTTTTCCCTCTTTCCCGCTCTGTTTCTTCGCTCTAAACATAATTTGCCTATTTTTATAGCAATGAGAACACAGCACCGCTACCTTGTTTATAAAAAAAACAATAAGCTATTAAGAACGCTTAGTGAGTTATCGGTGAAGTGTAAGCTATTAGATAAGTATATTGGCGAATCCACGCATATATATGCTTTGGAATTTTCACTTTACGAAGACAATTCAAGATTTTCAATAATCAAACAGGAAGTGGATAAATTCGGGCTTGTTGCTCAAATCGGATCAATATTTGATATTGATGACTATGCAAAAGCTAACTGGTTTTGGGTGTCAGTAGGTGAATATCAATACCCGCAGCCAGAAGATAACTTTGACTATCAAAAACGATCTTTCAACTTGGATAGTTATTGCGAAGTGTGTGGAATTGGAAAAGTCCAAAAAGCACCAATAAGGCTTAGAACCCTACCGAAACAACCAAAGAATGATTTTTGGGGAATTCATTGGGAGCATGATATCATTTTCGTGCGTGAACGGGCAAAAAGAATTTTGGAGAATATTGGGGCTAGTGGTATATCATTTTCAAAGCCTGTACTACATAAGAATGACCACCAGATTGAAGACCTTTTTCAGCTAAACATTCAAACGATTTTGGAGCCCGGCTTTAATAACTACAATACACAAGAGCTTCACTGTAATGCTGGTAACGAGGAAAATAGTCAACGAGAACTTAACGCAGATACAATTTATTGTGGCCGCGCAAAGTACCACTTCCCAATGATCGGTGGCTTAAATTTCAATGAAACTATTTTTGATGAGCAATCAGACATTGTCAAAACGAGCGAGTATTTCGGAAGTGGTGCAAGTGCATTCAGATTGCCGATATTTTCAAAAAAACTAAAAACTATTTTGGAAAAAGAGAAAATTCGCGGAATCGGATTCACACCTATTTTTCATTGAATACCTGATGCGCTGGAGCTGAAAAAATCATCCGACCGGTCGAAGCGTCCCGCTTCATCCCAAAGATAGGAAGCCTCGCTTCCGAAAACCCTACTTCAACCACAACACACTCACCACCACCGCAATAACCGTACACACCCCCAGCACAACAGTCGTAGCCACCTGCTTCCTGACAACATGCTGCTTGTTGATACCCGGATAATAGGCGTAGCCAATAAACAACCCGCTCAGCAGCCCGCCTATGTGCGCTGCGTTATCTGTATTGCCTTGCAGGCCATACATCAGGTTTAGCACTACGAAGAAAAGTATGCTCCTCAGCATCGTCTTGCGTAGGGTCTTCTTTATGTGCCTCGTGGTCAGCAATGCGAGGAACACCCCATACATACCAAATATAGCCCCCGATGCGCCCACGCCTACACTGGCAGGGTGCACAGCTATACTCATCAGCCCGGCAAATATGCCCGTCATCAGGTAGGCGCTGGCAAAGCGCAGCTTCCCCATCAGCGGCTCCAGGAACATACCTATATACAGCAGCGCAAAAGCGTTCATCAACAAGTGCATAGCCCCGCCATGCAGGAATTGGTACGTGATCAGCCGCCACCACTCGCCATGCGTCACGGCAGGCCGCAAATTACCACCCCATACAAAAAGTTCCTGTGCCGTAGGATGCAGTATAGATATTCCCGAAAGTACCATCGCCAGCAATACAAGTATATTGGCATACACCAAAAACGGCGTTATCGTATAGCTCTTGGAAAATACGAGCGCCCCATACGGTTCCCGGTGCATGGGGTGCAGGTTGCGGTCTGCTATTTGTACTTCATGTGCTGTGGCTGCTATGGCTTGTTGCAGGGTATCAGCTTCCAGCGCAAGCAGGGCACCATCACAGTCGTATTCGTTTACCGGCCTGCTCTCCAATATAGCCTTCCCTTTTTCTACTTTTATAGTAATGACGTTGCCCGAAAAATGATCACTGGCCGTATAACATTCGATCACATTCTGCTGTAGTACTCTTACCAGCCACCGCAACCGCTCCGCCGCTTTGCGTACCACAGCCATATATTGCACATGAAGTACAAATAGCAGACCGCAACCTGCACCCCATGC
>CAIVKT010000660.1 GCA_903906615.1 uncultured Bacteroidota bacterium
ATCATCGAGATAGCCCTGCAGGGCCATAGCCATTTCGCGGTTGAAGCTGTTGTATTTATCGGGGCGGTTGAGGGTGATGTACCCTACGCCGTTTTCTTTTGTGAAAAGTACTGCGCTCATGAGTCAAAGATAATGTGGTAATTCGGCAATTACAATTCGACAATTCGGCAATTAGATAATGTACGCAGACAAAGTGTGCCACACCTTGGAGGTGTGGCACACTTATCAGGATTTTCTCTTAATGCCGAAATCGAGGCGGTAATAGAATATAGGCAGGAAGCCGAGTTGGTACTGGTAATAGAAGGGATCGCGGCCAAGTTGTGCCAGTGTGTAGCTGTAGGTATCTGAAAGTATGTTTTGTGTATTGAAGACATTGACCAGGTCGAGGCCGATCTCGTGCGTTACTTTTTTGGAGTTGATGCGGTAGCCCAGCTTTATATCGGTGCGGAAGTAGGGCTTGAATTCCAGGGTATTGCGCTGGCTGTCTACCACGATAACATCGCCCAGTTTATTAGATGCGGCGGTATCTACGGGCGAGTAGAGCATACCACCTATAAAGGTGACTTTGATGCCCGTGATGAGTGTACTGTATCTGCCTATCTTCTTCTCGTAGCCGCCAAGGAGATTGAGTGCAAAGTGGGTGTTGTAATCGGTATTGCGGAACACACCATCATTTCCTTTAGCCTGTGAGTTATACACAGAACCGGTAAGCAGCACATAGTAGCCGTGGCTGAAAGTTTTCTCCAGCGTAGCCTCCAGCCCGTAGTTGTAGCCCAGGCCGGTGTTTTTTAGCGTATCGGGAAAATCGCGGGAGTAACCAGTACCCTGATCGAGCGTGGAGTAGGAGGAACCGACCCTTGTTTCAATAGGCACATCAAAGAGATATTGGTAGTACGCCTCTAATTTAAGGTGCAGTGTTTTGGAAAGTGTGCGGTCGTAGCCCAATATAAAATGATGGCTGCGGGTGAAGCCTACGTTTTTGTTGTTCATTACTTTGTTGGTGTCTATGGCAAAGTACTGGTACAGTTGCAGCATCTCGCTGTGGAGGCCATAGCCTGCCGTGATCACATCTTTATCGCTCAACGCCCACCTCATGCCCAGGCGTGGTTCCAGCGATTTGGATCCATTAAGTGTAAGGTATTGCGCGTGTAGCCCGGCAGTGAAAGTAAGCGCATCGCTGGGGCGGTATTTGTATTGTGCATAGGCCTGCACCAGGTCGGTGCTGCCGCTGAAGTTTTCGCGGTGTTCCCAGTCTTGCCGGGTGGGTGGGTACTGGCGGCTGCTGTCGGTGAGGTTGAGGTGATAAAAATTATTGACAATGCCCACCTTGATGGTTTGTTTTTGCGACAGCTTTTTATTGACGTACCAATGTGCCACAGTGCTGGTAGTGGCAAAGTTGTAACCGAGGATATTTTTAAGCGAGTCTACCGCGAAGGTAGCCGCATCGCGGAAGATATAATTGTGATGCGCATTCACTTCGGTACCTGTTTCGGCAATGGTGAATTTGGTATAGGTAGTAGCGTTGATGGTGTGGCTGTAGGTAGCGCCAACGATGCCGGTATTGGAGGTGAAGTACTGGTCGCGGTCGCTCTCGCCATACAACTCGCCTGTCGGTGAGGTCTGGTTGCTTTCTATGAGGTTGATGTTGCTGAGGCCACCAATACCGAACACCGCAATATCAGACTTTTTACCGATTGGGAAATTGAGCTTGAAGGTGGCATCCTGGTAATTGGGCACTGATGTGGTGCCGATCTTTATATTCAGCCCCTGGAAGATCTGCAAAGTAGAATACCGGTACGTGAACAGGAACGAAGAACCATTACTGCGCGACAGCGGCCCCTCGGCAGCCAGCTCTGTACCCAGGAAGCCAAACTGCCCCGTGAATTCATACTTATCATTGTTGCCATTGCGCAGGCGTACGTCAAACACACCGGCCACCGCATCGCCGTACTCGGCAGGGAAAGCACCCATAAAAAAATCGCTGTTGGCGAGCGTCTTATTGTTGAGAATACTCACCGGGCCACCCGTGGTGCCGGGTATATTGAAGTGGTTGGGGTTGGGTATATCCACACCCTCTACCCGCCACAGCACACCCTGCGGGCTGTTGCCACGAATGATGATGTCGTTGCGCGAATCATCGCCGCCCTGCACCCCGGCAAAGTTGGAGGCCATACGGGCGGGGTCTGATCGGCTGCCGGCATAGCGTTCGGTCTCCTGCACATCAAATGTTTTGGTACTTACCAGCGCCATATCATTGATATGCTCCCGCTTGGTACTCACCACTACCTCCTTCATTTTTATGGCGCTTTCTTCCATCTCTACAGGCAGCACTACTTCGTGGGCGCTGGTCACCAGCACATCATTCATAGTGATGCTTTGATAGCCCACATAAGATATGGTGATGGTATGCTTGCCCACCGGCACACTGTCTATAACGAAATGCCCGTTGGCATCGCTGGCCGCACCCATGCCGGGCTTTATATCTGCCACGGCTATGCTCACACCTATGAGGGGCGTTTTGGATTCTTTATCTACAATGCTTCCTTTGATGCGCTGTGCGCGCTGTGCCACAGATAGTAGAGGCAGTAATAACAAAACGAGTAGCAGGCTGCGGTACATAAGCAAGGTTTTACCGTAGTAAGATAGGTAATGGGTTTTATATTGTGAAGGATAGGTGTTTTTAGCACTGAGGAGTCGCAGCTGCGCGAGAAGACCCCGCCTAAAGGGAAAGTTTGGTTGTGTTATTTTATCGGCGCGAAACCACCCCGACCCTCCTAAAGGGGATGTTTGGCTTTGTTGTTTCATCAACGCGAGGTTGTTAATAAAAAATACAACTACTGTAAAGCTACATTTTTGAAAAAGTAACGACTATATCAGTTGCCTGCAGATTACTGGTATTTCTTTGCGCATAGACCTCGGTTAAGGTCAGTGTGTTTCCGTTAACTTTAAACGTGTAAGAGCTATTGGCGCCTCCCGGCAAAAGTGCTGCTGTAGGGCCCTGGAGCAAAACGGCATCATTCGCACTTGTATTACTGAGGTATTGCCACACACCCGAAACATTATCAGTTATAAGCGGGTAGGTACCCTCCTTGTAAATTTCATTGATCGAGTAAGTGCCATCAGCATTGAAAGACCAGTTGTTCATACTGATCACAAAATTCGTACTGTCAAAACCGTAGGGGTCTGTTGAGAAATCAACCCTGGTAAATATACTATCAGAGCTTTTATACGAATAGTTAGTAGAGTCGTAGCTGCTGTAGTTGCCATAGATCAACTTGCCGCTGACAGAGGTCATCTTCCAGTTGCCAACGATAGACGTAGAGGAGGAACTGCTTTTTTTGCAGGAAAAAACGGCCACCGTGCAAGTGGCCAAAAGTACCAGGGTTATCTTTTTCATTTCAGTAGGTTTAAGATGTAATCGGGATATGAAGTTAGGGAAAAAGTATTTACTTAAACAGCCGGTAGCGTTTTGTATCCGAAGGAATTACGGACGTATATGCTACTTTTACTTGCTAAAACACACTTCACTTTGCGCAATCTCCGTTTTTCTATACTCGTGCTGCTCGCAGCAATATGCACAGTGCTTGTTTCTTGCCACACTAAGCAAGGTGCAGACCTCATATTGCACCATGGCCGTGTGTACACGGTGGACAGTATCTTTGGCATCAGCGAGGCATTTGCGGTGAAGGACGGCAGGATAATAGCCGTGGGCAAAAACGAAGACATACTGAACGCTTATACAGCCGACTCTATGGTGGATGCGCAGGGCAAGGCGGTGTACCCGGGCTTTATAGATGCCCATGCACACTTTGTGGGGTATGGCAGAGGATTGTTTGCCGTAGACCTGTACGATTGCAAAACATGGAATGAAGCTGTAGAGCGTGTTAAAACATTTGCTGCAGCCCACCCTGCCGAGCCGTGGATACGTGGCCGTGGGTGGGACCAGAATAAATTTCCCGGCATGGCCTATCCTGATAACCGGTCGCTGGATGCGCTATTCCCTGATAAGCCGGTGCTGCTGCAACGGGTAGATGGCCATGCGGCTATTGCCAACAGCAAGGCCCTTGCACTGGCAGGCATCGTCGCCAGCCAAAAGATATCGGGTGGCGAGATAGAAACAAAAGACAACCGACTCACCGGTGTGCTGATAGATAATGCTGTGGAACTGGTGACGCCCATCATGCCGCCAGCCTCGAAGGCCGACTACGAGAAGTGGCTGGTGGCCGCGCAGAAGAATTGCTTTGCGCAGGGGCTTACCACCATCACTGACTGCGGCCTGATGTATACCGATGTAGAAATGATAGACACCCTACAGCGCGAGGGCAAGCTACAGATGCGGCTGTATGTGATGCTGAGCGACGACACCGCCAACTACAACCGCTACCTGTCCCGCGGCCCTTATAAGACCGACAAGCTATTTGTAAAGGGCATCAAAGCATATGCCGATGGCGCGCTGGGCAGCCGCGGCGCCTGCCTGCTGGCACCCTATGCCGATAAAGAAAACTGGAATGGCTTTTTGCTGCACCCATCGGCACACTACGACTCGCTGGCCGCGCTGATCATCAATACCGACTTTCAATTATGCACACATGCCATAGGCGATAGTGGCAACCGCATGGTGCTGCATGTGTATAATAAGTACCTTAACGGCAAGAACAACAAACGCTGGCGCATAGAACACGCGCAGGTGGTAAGCCCTGCCGATATGGACCTGTTTGGCCGCGCATCCATCATCCCATCGGTGCAGCCCACACATGCCACCAGCGATATGTACTGGGCCAAGGAACGTATAGGTGATGATCGCCTGAAGGGGGCTTATGCTTATGAGCAATTACTGCAACAAAACGGCTGGCTGCCGCTGGGTACCGACTTCCCGGTAGAAGATATATCGCCCGTAAAAACGTTTTACGCTGCTATAGCCCGCAAGGATGCCAAGGGCTATCCGGCCAGTGGTTTTCAGAAGGAGAATGCGCTGACACGCGAGCAGGCCCTTCGCGGCATCACTATATGGGCTGCTAAGGCTGACTTCTTAGAGCGAGAGGTAGGTAGTATAGAAGCAGGCAAAAAGGCTGATTTTGTGATACTGGACCGCGACCTGATGCAGGCGAGTGAGGGCGATGTATTGGGGGCGAAGGTGGTGAGGGTTTATCCGGGAGGAAGGAGGATGGAGTGATGAACCACGACCCTCCGGCAGAAAATGCGGGGCCATGTGCCGGGGAAAGTTTGGTTGTGTTGCCTGCCCTGCGAGGCTGTTGGTGAGGGACACTAACACGGCGAAATTTTGCATGCTATTTGCTGATCGGTTTCCACTTACCTTTTTTGAAGAATACATTTCCGAATTTCGGTGAGTGGAATACGTAATAGAAACTCCATGTGGTTCGGTATAGTGTAGGCTTATCGTTAATTATGTGGTATCCGGGTGTATCAACATTTAAAATAATTCTCGGCTCTTTATAGGCCTCAAGAAATTTCACAGTGCCATTATAGGCTTTATTTTTTCCGCCTCCGGTTTGGTAGAAAATGAACTTGTTATCTTTCGTTATCTCCAACCTGTAGTGGTCATATTGCCAGTCGGCTTGCTTGCCGGGATATTTTGTACGGTCTATAATGTAGCTACCATAAATATCTTCTCGGGTCAGTTCTTTTTTTGCTGTAAAAAAATGGAATATTTCCAGTAAGAATATCATCCCAAATACGATGAGCCAAATAAGTCCTAATGTTTTAACAACAATTATTTTTCTGCTGATCAGCCATGTCACTAAAAACACCAGGGTCACCGGAGCCAGTACAAAAATGAAAAGTAAGTTAAAGCCAAACCACATTATATTGTGTTCTGATTTCAAAGATAGTAGATTCGGGTAAGGATCGTTTCAGCCAAAATGATCTTAAACACCCCTACTTTTGCCAAAACATCCTCATTGAAAAAAATCCTTACCATATTCGTTCTCCTGCTCACAGCCCAGTTGGCGCACGCGCAGGAATATACCCTGCGTGGCAGGCTGAAGATGAATACGGGCGAGGTGTTTGCGTACAAGCTGGTGTTTACTGCCAATGCGCATGGCGATATCAAGGGCTACTCCTACACCTATACTGAGCCTAATGATACCAAGACAGCCATAGTGGGCGTGCTGGATAAGCACAGCCGCAGGCTCACCTTCAGCGAGAAAACAATAGCCTATTCTCACGATGTACACACCACCGCTTATATGTGCCTGGTAGATGCTAACCTCGATTATGAGCATACGGGTACAGGCAATGCACTTACCGGACCCATAAATGGCGCGGAGGCCGACCGTACGGCCTGCACCGGCGGCACAGTACTCTTCGACCTGGATGCCGAGCTGGAAGCCTTATTCAATACAGCGGAAAAATTTGATACCGTGATCACAATGGGACATAAGCCGAAGCCCGTTGCTGTGCCAGCGCCTACCCCCTCAGGCATTGACCCTAAGGTGATACCCGTGCCTACCGACAAAGTGACCAAGGGCGTGGAAAAGACCTACGAATGGCACTCGGATACGGTAGTGGCAGAAATATGGGATGGCGGTACTGTGGATGGCGATAAGGTTTCGGTATACTTCAACGGGGTTCCTGTTTTATCAGATTACTTCCTGATGAGGCAGAAGAAAGTGGTGCGTATCCCCATAAGTGGTTATGGGTTCAACGCCCTGTCTATATTGGCGCTGAACGAAGGCGCCGAGCCGCCCAATACGGCTGATATACTATTGCACGATGGCAAGATCACTTACAGCATACTTGCTTACAACAATAAAGGCCAGTCGGCGTTGATAAAGATAAAGCGGGTGAAGTAGGTATATGAAAACAAAACATCCAGTTGTGAATATTGTACTTGAACAAAGTAATAACAAACCTCTAAAGAGGCTTAGAAAGGAAACACCTACAGAAGTGAAGAAAAAAATCAGGACAGCATTGGCAGATCTTCGTGCGGGTAATACTTCCGGCTTTATTTCATTTTCGGCAGATGAGTTCGAGCAGTTTTCACAATCATTACCAATTTCCGGCATTGAGCAATTGAGCCCCGTCCGAACGGATAGTTCATCCGGGCAGGCATTAGGTCATTGAGCGATTTTACTATTTCTTCCTCATTTTCTCTATAATATCGCTTACGGCCAGCACCACCTCGTAGGGTATGGCGGCTATTTCATCTCCTGTTATGTCGAACCTGCCCAGCGCCGACCACGACATATAGAAGCGGGGGTAATTTTTGATATTGACCTCGTAGTACATACCGTCTTTCCTTAGTTGGGGTACTATAATGGCCAGGTGGCTCTTTTTATGGAGCGTAAATTCTTTGGAGAAGCTGTTTGACACCCGGCAAATGTACTTATACAAGCCTGAAATAAGTGCCGGGCTGTGGCCGCTAACACCTTATTTTAATCAATATAGGTGCGCCAACCAAACGTTTTCCACTTTTACTCCGTCTTATTAAGTACAAGCAGTTTTTAAAGAAAGATGATATTTTATTAATTATCAACGATTTCACAGAAATATTTTAAAACATACTCAGATGAATGTAGGCCTGGCAATTAAGTCGATCAGAAAGAAACTTTCCATCACCCAGTACGAACTGGCTGAACGTTGTGAACTATCGCAAACCTCCCTGTCGCAGATAGAGACGGGCGTAAAACGCCCCAGCCAGCGAACTATATCTAAAGTATGCACAGTATTAGACATACCCGAATCCATTATATACATTGTAGCTATGCAGGAAGCTGATGTGCCACCGAGCAAAAAAGGCGTTTATGAGCTGGTATACCCATCTATAAAGAGCCTGGCCCTGCAAATGGTGAGCTCTGAGCATATGAACCTTGTAAATATGGAAATGGCATAAGAAAAATTACCCCTTCTGCTCTGTTTCAACAAAAGCCCGTGTAGCAATACGCGGGTTTTTCGTTTTCTAAGCCCGGATATTGTATTATTTTAGCGCTCAATAAGTTTATGTGTTATGAAATATACTCATTCATTATTCGTATTCCTTTTTGTTTTGTTGCCACTGTGTGGCTTTGCGCAGGAGCAAAAGCAAATGAGCGACCCGCTGGATATGAGGCCTGTGGGCTGGAACAAGGTATTGTGCATGAAAAACGGCAATACCTTGCTTTTTCATTTTGAGCCCAGCAAGCCGCTGGAACTTAATGTATTTGATAGCTCGCATAGGCTGGTAGCGGTAAAGAAGCATAGTCTTAGATTTCTGGGCGTGTCTGGGCAGACTTATTTGAAGGGACTTTACGAAATAAACGGTGACGCTGTGCTATTTGCCAATGATGAGCACCTCAACAAGCATGTTTTGGTGCGGGTTCGTTTTAGCGGCAATGATGGTTCTTTGACAGAAGAAAAGATCATAGGCGAATCTCCTTCGTCTATCAGGGTCACAGATTTTAATGTGATGAAAAGCACTGACGATGATTCGTACCAGGTATTATTTGCAACAGATAATGCCCCATTTAAAAAGTGCAATGTACACGTCTCTTTTTTCAACAATAAGCACGAGGTAATAAAAGATGTGGCCATTCCGGTAAAAAGAGCTGATTTCGATTTCTTTGACATAATAGGTACACAAAGTACCCACGCAGGTATTTGCATAAATATTAGTCTGAAAGCAGAGATAGGTAACACCACCAGCCATGTAAACTATAGCGATGCTAATACGGCATCAAAGTACAATCATACACTCTATACCTACTTCATTCCTGTAAATAGCAGTACTGTTCGTGAAACCAGCATGATCCTGGAAAAAGACATTAATCCTAATTACACTAACGTAACATTTGATCCTTTTGCCAAAAGCCTGAATGTATTAATGTTTAGCTATTTGAGATATTTTTACAAGGTAGGACTTGATTACCAACCAGCAGCCCAGATGGGCTCACTCTTCCTTAGCATAGACACGGCTGATATGCTCGCAAAGCACAACTGGGTAAACAATGACATGGCTAATGTGTATTACCAGGCGCAAACAGACAGTACGAAGCTGTTTGATGGTATACCGTTAAAAATGTTCACTAATGAATATGGCCTGACTACTGTAGTTTATGAATCGTTTGCCATACGTGGCGTAACCGAAACGAGCGTACTATATGGCCATGAGAATTTTATGGGTAATATTTGCATCACACAGATTGATGATACAGGCAAAGAGCTGTGGGGTACTGTGTTGCCGAAAGCCCAATACTATAAAAGCTACCACGACTACTGCTATCCTTATATGCTGTCAAAAAAAGAGCAGGACAATATGATATTCGCTTATGAAGCGTCTGAGCAGGTGTATAACCGCCAGTTTGTATCTTTAAATGCTTATACCCGCAACAGGGACTACTACATCATATACAACGATAAAGACAAGAATTTTAACAACAGCATGAGCGCGCCCGGTGATACGGTGTATGACTTTGGCCGCACCAATGCCTGCTACTATAAATTGGGCAGGGGTAAGGTGGTGACCAAGCATTATGTATTCGGCACACCGGCAGAAAATGAATACACATGCAGCTTTATAGAGGGTGCTGACTTTGATGCAAAGAGAGGCGTATACGCAGCCTTAGTGCAGTACAAAAAGAATGACGAAGTGTCGTTGCGGATGGCATGGAGCCATTTGGAATAAAGAAAGCTGCTTAGTGCGATGCAGTAGCGATGCCGCTTACTGCCTTCAATACAACGATCACGGTTTTTACAATTCCGGTATGAGCGGCGACATTTGCCTTTGCAGTATTGGCAGGATCCTGGGACTGATCAGCGGGTTGAGTGCTGCTTACCACAGTAGCCGTAGCGTTCAACGCCCTGCTCACATCATCCCAATTGATGACCAGCATCATGCTCATATACAGCAGCACAGACCACAACATAGACCTGCCGATAAACAAGATTTTCTTTTGTGTGCGTGGTTTCATATGTTGCCTTTTAACAAGGTAAAGGTACTATAGTTTCGGTATATTCAAAAAAATCTTACGGTAATTAGGGGTAAAGGAGCGAATTTTTCAGGCAGTGGGCATAGCCACTGTAAAATATTAGATACCTAAAAGGATAAGGGCCCGGTGCTTTGCGCCGGGCCCTTACTTGGGGAAAAGAAAGAGGATGTATTAGAAGGGAAGTTACTTTTAAATCTGTTTGTACAATAGGTATTAAAAGTATCATGCCAGCAGGTGATGTATTCTTTCTTCTCGTTTGATTCCCGCGTTTTGGATGGCGCAGTGTAAACGGTTGAAACCGTTGCACGTTTAATTTATAATAGAAACCCACGGTTGAAACCGTGGGCTATATTAGCATTGCTTAATAATACATGCCTTGTGATTATAATTTCATAAAAAGGATAAGGGCCCGGTGCTTCTCGCGCCGGGCCCTTATTGGGGGGAAAAAAATAAAGAGGATGTATTAGAAGGGAAATTTACTTTTAAATCTGTTTGTACA
>CAIVKT010000661.1 GCA_903906615.1 uncultured Bacteroidota bacterium
CAGAAAATAAACATCCATTTAATAATTTCTGCTTTATTATCCGCTAAATCTTTTTTGGTTGCCAATAATTCCAACGCCCTAATTATTTACACAAAAATACACATTATTGCGATTATAGGGAATATAGATAACGATTGCTTAATGCAGGGGTAAAAAGGGGTGATTTTGTGATATAGGAGATAAAACACGGAAACCACAGCTTATCTTTACTTCAAACCTGTTAGTATGAGGAAAGGATCTGACTTTAGAGTGCGGCTTGTATTGGGTTGCCTTGCCCTCGTTTATGCCATATTGAGTAAAATATTTGGTTGGCAGGGTAGCAAATTCGCCGCAGAAATGGCCGGTATATTCCTGATATTCGGGTTGATCAGTTGGGTAGCTTCGCAAGGAAAAAAGAAAGAGGTAACAGAGCAGTAAATGTAATTATTTCATCTGCTCTATCCGATACTTATCTCCGGTAAAATCAACAATTGCATAGCTGCCCAATTCCTTTTCACTGCCGGAGCCGGATATGGTGATGTGCCCTTTTAATGTGCCTTTTTTTGTGGCGCAGTCGTAAAGCAATACATCTGCCTTGAGCACCAATGCGCTACCATCGTAGATGGCTACTTTATCGGCACGGAAGGTGCGCAAAGTGGTAGCGCCTTCTCCTTTATATTTTTTCGTATCCACATCTGTGATCTGCACAGGACCCTCGAGTTCAAAATTTCCATCCTCCACGGTTACATAGCTGCTTTGCGTTTTGGTAAGGATCAGTGTTTCATCGTGCATCACTATCTTATCGAAGTGTACATAAAAGCACTGTTTAGGCGCAGTGATAGTTTGCTGCGCAAAGGAAGTGTATAGAAGCATTGCGAGGAGGAATAGTACACTTTTCATGGTTGTAGCGTTTTTGGATACGAATATAACTGATTTGTTGTTTATTTTATTGTATTGCCACAAACGTCATGCATTTACATTTATAAATTTCCGCAGTTCCTCGATCATATATTCATGTCCATCTTTCACCCAAAACATAATACCTGCGCCATCATATATCGTTGTGAAAAAGAAAAAAGTATTATCTATAATTTGTTGCTGTGTTTCCGCATCGATTTTGCTCTTGGATGGCAGGTTTTTAAAATCCAAATCTACATCTGTAATAAACGGAACAAAACCCCAGATACCACAAAGCAAATGGCCTTCAAATATCTGATCTACTGATTTTGTATCATCCATATAAAAAAAGGGATGTTCTTCCGCGAAATAGTAGTCCATATCAGTTCGCCAAAAAGTCGAGTCCTCCATCAGTGTTAAATTCTCAAAAATGAATTTAAGCTTTAGCTGTTTGATGCAGTGAGTGGTAAAGGATATTTCAGGTATTCGATGGGTATCCTTTATCCCATTGAAGCTATACATGTCGTATTTTCCAAAGTCTTCCGGACCTACACAATAAAATTGTCCATTTTTTACAATTCTATCGTTTATTATCGCAGTCGTGAAACACAGCCATGTATCAAATACTTTCAAATGCTCTGCTGCTTTTTGATGATCCAATTGGTATATACAATTCATAAAGCAATCATTTAGTGCAATTTAATACTTATTACACGTAATTGGAAAGGATTGGTTTATTTCAATATCATGTAACATTTTCACCATTCCCGTATCTAATATTGCAGTAACGGGAGCATGCAGGTGATCTATTTCATAAATATTATTTCGGCTGATGGGCTTTGAGGAGGTATACATACAATACTCGCCCCAGGTGTTCAGGGTGTGCATGGGCTATATCAATGACTATGAGCATGCCCGCGACCTGACGCAGGAAACATTCATTGCCGTATGGCAAAACCTGCCCTCGTTTCAAAACCGGTCTAAAATAAGTACGTGGATCTTCAGGATAGCTACCAACAACTGCTTGCGGGCAATAGAAAGGTCGGTGCGCATGAAAACCAGCGAGCTACCGTATGATGTGCCGGCTGCGCAGGAAGAAACTATTGAAGAAAAGCTGGTATTTCTCTACAGTTGCATAGCCGAACTGGAAGAAACAGAAAGGATCATTATATCGCTATTACTGGAAGACCTGCCGCAGGCTGAGATAGCCGCCATTGTGGGCCTGGAAGAGGGAAATGTACGGGTGAAAATACACCGCATAAAAGAAAAGCTGGCCATAAAATTCAAAGCACATGGAATTGAATGATCTGAAAAAGGTATGGCTGTCTGCCGATACCGGCAGCCTGCCGGGTGCTGCTGATATGGTGCGCATGATCCGCAAATACCGCAGCAGCAACCTCGCTAAAAAGATAGCGATGACCATTGTAGCTGCCTTGCTTACAGCGTTGATGGTGTTCGTTGTTTTCAGCTACAAGTCGGTAATGCTCACCACCCGCATAGGTGAGGCGCTCATCATTATGGCCGGGCTACTGCTCATCATTTCCAATGCCAGGTCGCTGGGCAGGCTGCACCGGGTGAAGGACCATACCAATAAAGAATTCCTGGCGTACCTGATGCAGGTGCAGCGCAACCGGCTTAACTATTATAAAACAACGCAAGTAACGGGCCTGCTGCTGGCCTCGTCGGGACTGCTGCTGTATATATACGAGGGGGTATCTGCAAGCCTGCTGTTGCTTTGTGTGGCATATGTAGCATTGGCCGCGTGGCTATATGTCAATTGGTTTGTCATTCGCCCACGGGCCTATCGCAGGCAGGCTGTAAAACTGCAGGGAACAATAGATAAAATAACAGCTATAAATAAACAACTATAAAACAGCAACAATGAAAAATAGAAAAATAACACGCAGTGTGCAGATACTGATCGCTACAGGGTTGCTGATCAATTCAACCGGCCTTATGCTGGGTATTATATTCCCGCATATGCCTGATGCTGTGCGTGGTATGATGCTGGGCATAGGCGCAGGCATCATACTGGGCGGCTTTATGAAATGGAAAAGAGGCACCAGCGTATGCGAGAACAAAGAAAAGGCTATATAGCATATTACAAAGCGCAAGGGCATGATTCTTTTGCGTTTTAAACATCCATGAAATCAAAAGCATTTCTTTTCATATCGCTGGGGGCAGATATCTCTATAGCTATAAGCAAGTTCATAGCTGCGGCCATCACCGGCAGCGCCTCCATGATATCGGAGGCAATACACTCTATGATAGATGCCGTGAGCCAGGTATTGCTGATATGGGGTACTAAGGTAAGCAGAAAGAAGGCCGATGAGGAGCGTCCCTTTGGCTATGGCAGGGAACTTTATTTCTGGTCTTTTATTGTTTCGCTTATTATTTTTCTGCTGGGTGGATGTATCTCATTTTATGAGGGCCTGCAACGGTTGCGTATGCCCGAGTTTAAAGGCAGCCCGGCATGGAGCTATGCCACACTGGGCATAGCATTTGTATTCACCGGCATATCTATGTACTCGGCGCGACAAGCTTTTAATAAACAACGGGGCGACACCTCTTTTTTTGAAGCAATAACCAAAAGCAAGGACCCCAGTACCTTTATAGTGCTGCTGGGCGACATGGGCGATATGCTGGGACTGATAGTGGCATTCCTGGGTATATTCCTGGGCAGGCTGCTGCACAATCCGTATTATGACGGCATTGCCTCTATGATCATAGGCCTGATACTGATAGCCATATCGCTGCTGCTGGTGCGCGAAAGCAAAAGCCTGCTGATGGGCGAGACCGTGAGCAGGCCAACAGTACGCCGGGTTATCTCGATCACCGAGGCGGATGATGCGGTGATAAAGGTGAAAAAGCATTTCTCCGTGTATATGTCACCCGATGAGATATTACTGCAACTGGTAGCCGTATTTAAAAAAGACCTGACCACGCAACAGATCACTGAATCCATAGAGCGGATAACCACGATCATACAGTCGGAATTTCCCCGGATGAAGCAGATATTTATAGAGCCGGTGAAGTGAGGCTATGTTTCAAATATCATTCAGTTGAGATTGGTATTTCACAGATTTATTCGTAAATTTGGATATGGCAAAACCCAAAAAGCATCTATTGGATTTTGAGGTTGATAAACTAACAAATTCAATCGAAAACGTTCTATCTGGAGATAGTTTCGCGACTGATATTACCCCATTGTCAAAAGCAGACTTAAAAAAGGTCACAAAGAAAAATGGTTGGCTTTTTAATTGGGCTGTTGAGTTCAAGCAAGGAGACAGGGAACTATTTAAACTAACTATTGCACAAAACCCGGACATTATTCAGGGCTTGATAAGTCTTACAGTGAAAGAAGATAATGTGTATATGCACCTAATTGAGAACGCCCCATTCAATAGAGGCAAACATAAAGTGTACGCAGGTGTACCGGGCAACCTCGTTGCTTTTGCCTGTAAACGTTCGTATGATAGCGGCCATGAAGGATATGTTTCCTTTCTTTCCAAAACCGCATTGATGGATCATTATATAAAAATATTAGGAGCAACAGCATTTGGAGGAAACTTAATGATCATAAACACCAATGCGGCCAATAAATTAATTGATAAATATTTTAAAAATTAAAACCATGGGACTTATTAAAGAACCTTTAAACATTGACTTTTATGTTGATCCAAGGCCACTTACAAAAGAAGAAGAAAGCATGATAAGCGCGTTTATAGTAGCTGATAAACAAAAAAGGGCTAAAAAAAAGATACAAAAAACAGATACGCCCCATGTAATTATTGCAAGTTCGCATAGATAAGCCGGAAAATTTATCGCATGGAAAGTTGTGTTTTGCTCTTATTTCTCATTGTGAAATTGCTGCTTATTTGCTAATTTCGCCTCTGATGAAAGATTATTCTTACCTGACCGGCCCAACCCCGGCTTACATCGAATCGGTATACGACGAATTCGTTAAAGATTCCAGCACCGTAGACCCGGAATGGAAGAAGTTTTTTGAGGGCTTTGATTTTGCCCTGGAAAAAGCAACTACCAATGGTAATGGCAGCAATGGCAACGGTGCAGCAGTAAGCAGCGACAAACTGACCAAAGAACTGGCTGTGCTGGACCTGATCCACGCTTACCGCAAGCGCGGCCACCTGGTAGCCAATACCAACCCCATTCGCCCAAGAAAGGACCGCCACGCTAACCTGGACCTCGTCAACTTCGGACTGTCTGATGCCGACCTTGCGACTACCTTTTATGCCGGCAAGGCACTCAATGGCAGGGAGCAGACACTAAAGGAGATAGTGGACACACTGAAGGCATTGTACACTGCCACAATAGGCATAGAATATACTTACATCAACTCCACCGAAAAGGTGCAGTATATACAGAAGACCTTTGAAGAGCTGATGAACAAGCAGTTCAGTATAGATGAGCGCAAGCGCATACTGCTGAAGCTGAATGAAGGCGTTATCTTCGAGAAGTTCCTCAATACAAAATTCATAGGGCAGAAGCGTTTCGGGCTGGAAGGCGGCGAGAGCACTATAGCCGCGCTGGACCGCATCATCAATGATGCAGCAGATGCAGGTGTGCAGGAAGTAGTGATAGGCATGGCCCACCGTGGCAGGCTGAACATACTGGCCAACACACTCAAAAAAACATACGAACAGATATTCAGCGAGTTTGAAGGCAATATGCCGGAGGATATGACGATGGGCAGCGGTGATGTGAAATACCACCTCGGCTTCCAGTCGAACATCACGACACCAAATGGCAAGGAGATCAATGTGCAACTGACCCCGAACCCATCGCACCTGGAAGCGGTGAACCCGGTGGTAGAAGGTTTTGCGCGCGCCAAGGCTGATACTTTATATAACAGGGAGTACCACAAAGTGCTGCCGATACTGATACATGGCGATGCGGCTGTAGCCGGCCAGGGCGTAGGCTACGAATTGCTGCAGATGAGCCAACTGAAAGGCTACTATACCGGCGGCACCATACATTATGTGATCAATAACCAGATAGGCTTCACTACAGACTTTGATGATGCGCGCTCTGCCGATTATTGCACCAGCATGGCCTCTATGGTATATGCACCCGTGCTGCACGTGAACGGCGACGATGCCGAAGCAGTGGTAAAGTGTGCCATACTGGCCATGCAGTACAGGCAAAAATTCAATGAAGATATTTTTATAGACATGGTGTGCTACCGCAAGTACGGGCACAACGAGGGCGATGAGCCGAAGTTTACCCAGCCGCAGTTGTACGCACTGATAGACAAGCACCCCAACCCACGCGAGGTATATACACAGTACCTGTTGCAACATGGCGAGGCGGATGCCAAGGAACTGGCGCAAGGCATGGAAACCCAATTCTGGGCCGACCTGCAACAGCGGCTGGATGAAGTAAAACAAAAGCCCCTGCCCTACAAGTACCAGAAACCGGAACAATGGTGGAATGAGCTGCGCAGGGCCAAGGACGAAGACTTTTTAAGCTCGCCCGATACGGCTATCACTGCCGATGTGTTCAAACAACTATTCACAGCGCTGATGGAATTGCCTGAAGGCTTCAACCCGCTGAAAAAAGTGGATAAGCTGCTGCAGGATAAGAAGACACTTTTTGAGAAAGAAGGCAAGGTAGACTGGGCTACCGGCGAGTTGCTGGCCTATGCCAGCCTGCTGGTAGAAGGCCATGAAGTGCGCCTGAGCGGAGAAGACGTGAAGCGTGGCACCTTCTCGCACCGCCATGAGGTTATCTATGACCAGAACACCAACCAGCCCTACAACAGGCTTAGCCGACTGGCCGAAAAGCAAGGCATACCATATATATACAACTCCCTGCTGAGTGAATTTGCGGTACTGGGCTTTGAGTATGGCTATGCAATGGCCAACCCGAATAACCTGGTACTTTGGGAGGCGCAGTATGGCGACTTTGCCAATGGCGCACAAACCATCATAGACCAATACATAGTAAGCGCAGAGCAGAAGTGGACGAACATGAACGGCTTAGTTCTGTTGCTGCCGCATGGCTACGAAGGCGGTGGCCCGGAACACTCGAGCGCAAGAATGGAGCGCTTTCTGCAAATGTGCGCGGAGAACAATATGGTGGTGACCAACATCACCACATCGGCCAACTTCTTCCACGGGCTGCGCAGGCAGCTGGCGTGGCAGTTCCGCAAGCCGATGATCAACTTCTCACCAAAGGCCAACCTGAGGCATGTACGCTCTTACTCGCCTATGGAAGATTTTAATACAGGTGGCTTTAAAGAAGTAATAGACGACCCGAATATCAAGAGCGCAGCCAAGGTGAAAAAAGTATTGCTGTGCAGCGGCAAGATGTACTTCGACCTGAGTGAAAAACAGATCACCGACAAGCGGGAAGATGTGGCTATTGTAAGGTTGGAGCAGATATATCCGTTCCCGCAACAGCAACTGGATACTCTGCGCGCTAAATACAAAAAGGCAGAATGGACCTGGGTGCAGGAAGAGCCACGCAACATGGGTGCGCTCACCTTCCTGAAAATGACGATAGCTGATGAATTCCCGATAAAGTACATCAGTCGCAAAGCAAGCGCTTCTACGGCAACGGGCTTCTCTAAGAAGCACGCCATAGAGCAGGAGCAACTGGTGAATGAGGCATTTGCGTAAACTGATCAACTACAAGATTTGTCAACTTTTTAAAAGTTGACAAATCTGACTATAATATGGATAAATACACAGGCACGGTTATTATACTAAGCCTGATAAACTTAGAACCGATGACAAAATAATTTCCACCATCTTACTCGTTCTTTTCCATTTTTACTTCGTTGTAAAGTCTTTAAATAGCTCACTATTCGCAGATTTTACGCCTAGTAAAAAAGAAAAATAACTTCGCAATAGGGTAAAAATTATTTCGCCAACGTTCCTTATTTTATAACGGTAAAATAATTATTTTGCAGTGCATAAGTTTGCAGTAGTTGTTTTCTATGCAGTTTTAGCCCCTCTTCTATGATCAAGCGCATATTGTTTTTAATGCTCCTCGCTGCTGTTTCGGTGCAGGTATATGCGCAGCAATCAGATGCGGATAAGAAAAAACTGGCGCGGTTGAATGCGCTGCACAAGCACAATAAAGCTGTAGCAGAGAGTGATAAGCAATGGCTGGCGCTGGAGATAGCGAAGCTGACCAGCAATGAGATGCACGGCCGTGGCTATGTGAAGAACGGCAGGGACAGTGCCGGCATATACATCCTGAAACGCTTTAAAGAAATGAGGCTGAAGCCTGTAGTGGCCGGTGGCGGTTATGCTCAAGGCTTTGCCTTCCCGGTCAACACCTTTCCCGGTAAGATGGAGCTGACGGTAAATAAGACTGTAATGGTGCCCGGAGCAGATTTTATTATTGACGCAAGCAGCCCCTCCTTTATAGCCCAAGACCTGAAAATAAAAAGGCTGGATGTGGGCAAGGTGGAAGATACCGCTGCCTGGGCCGCGCTGGTGAAGACCTTTACCCCCGACCACGCATACTATCTGAAGAACGTGGACGACCTGTGCAAGGATGTGCTGGAGATCAAAGAAAGCGAGTTCTCCGCGCTGCTACCGAAAGGTTGCTTCCTGATACCGGAAGAAAAGCTGACGTGGACGGTGAGCCGCGACACCATACCCGCTACGGTATTTTATGTGCATAAAGACGCGCTGCCCAAGAAGCTGAAAAAGATAAACGTGAACGACAGCGCGGTGTACCTGCCGCACGCGCACAGCGAAAACATAATAGCCACGGTGCCGGGCGCGGTAAAGGATACCTATATTGTGTACACGGCACACTACGACCACCTGGGCATGATGGGTGATGCCACCGCCTTCCCCGGCGCGAGCGATAATGCCAGCGGTGTGGCCCTGATGCTGTACCTGGCGCGCTTCTACACACTGCACCGCCCGCCGCACTACAGCATTATGTTCATAGCCTTTGCGGGCGAAGAGGCCGGGCTGATGGGGTCGGAGTTCTATACCGCGCACCCCTTTGTGCCGCTGAACCAGATCAAATTCCTGACCAATATAGACATCATGGGTGATGCTACGGACGGGATAACGGTGGTGAATGCTACTAAATTCCCCAACCAGTTCGAGCTGCTGAAAGAGATCAATGAAGCGGAACATTATGTGCCGAAGATCATCAGCCGTGGCACGGCTGCCAACAGCGACCACTACTACTTTACCAATGCGGGTGTGCCTTCGTTCTTCGTATACTCGGATGGCGGCAAGGGCTACTACCACGATATTTACGACAAAACAAGTGAGCTGAGCCTGAACAATGTGGTGAATGTGGCGCACCTGCTCACCGATTTTGCCCGTGCTATAAATGTGGCAGATAAAATAGGGGATACCACCTCTGTGACCGATACCACACACGGCCTGATGAATACCCCCGAAGCGGGGAACCCGGGCGAAGAAAAGCCTAAAAACGATACTGTGCCGGTACCGCCGGCAACAGACACACCTGCGGATAAGGTGAGAGCGGAGTAACAGTGCGGAGAGCGGTAGATAGTTAATTGGTTGATAGGTTAATAGGTTGAGAGCGGAGTAATAGAGCGAAGAGCGCCGTTCGTCCCAATAGCTATCGGGATCACGATTATAGATTGGCCAGATATATTAACTAAGGGTAATAGTTTGTGGTTATTCGGGGTGGGCTTTGAATTATTGATTTGTATTTAGTATTTTTGGGAGCATAAGCATTAAAAAGTCCTGTATGAAAAAAAGTTGCTCGTTATATTTTGCTGTGGCGCTGGCAGGCGCATCTTTTGTTTACAGCTCCTGCAAAAAAATAGTGCATGCCACTAATACCACTCCTGCGAATGTGCGTATGATGGGCATGACCAAGACCACAACAAATACCATAGCAGTAGCTATACCCGGCTACTCGCCCGCAGCGCAGGAAGTGGAAAGCTATTCATTTTCTTATGATGCCAACAACAGGCTGAGCCAGGTATTGTATTCCAATAACTTACCTACAGACGTGGTAGGCGGCACTGCCAACCAGATCATCACTTTCACCTACGGCGGGGATACGATCTATAAAACTATTACTGCGGTGCAAACCACAATAGGCATAGAAAAAGATACCTTCATCGTTAATGGCGCGGGGCAGATCGTCACGACCTATATGCCCGGTGTGATCCGTAATTACCAGTACTACGGCAAACTGATCACCGGTATCAGCGAAACCTATTATGGTGTGCCTAACAGCGGCGTGCCTACTTCTCCGCTGGGGCCTTATGGCGTAGCGCTGACCACCAATTCTACCTTTACTTCCAACAACGGAGACCTGCTGGCGCAGCAACATGCAGCCACTATTGATGCCTCGTTCATATCGGCTGTGATACCGCCATTGCTCATCAAATGGATATTCCTGGCAGGTACAGTGGATACAGTAACGCACAGCCCTATAAAGGCTTCCACCGATGTGATCACAGACAATACCATCTACCCGGTGGTTGTATATGCGGCTGATTCTTTCGGCAATTATGTATGGGGTTATTATCCCGGCAATTTTGGTACGGACAACTACCATGTGTATGACCTGCTGACCGACAGGCCGGGCGATTACCTGCAGATAGAATCCTTTATACTGTATGGCGTGAACCTTTACCAGACCAATCACCTGATCAAGAGTATTGCCAACAACAGGTACACAACTACAGCGGCGTACACTATAGACGGCGACAGCAAGATAACGGAGGCTGATGTGAACATACTGGATGTGACCTCTAATAACACGAATATAGTGTACCGGTATACGTATGCGAACCCGTAAGGGCAAACCCCAACCCCCGCTGAAGAAGCGGGACCTTGTGCCGGGGAGCGTCACTTATGCTTGAATGAGTGACTTGCTGCACGCGAGATCAACCACCCCCGCTTGCAAACGGCTTGGAAGCCTTTGCCGCGTCCCCTCCTTGAAAAAAGGAGGGGAGTTTCCAGCGCGAGGCAGGCTGCACGCGAGATCAACCACCCCCGCTTGCAAACGGCTTGGAAGGCTTTGCCGCGTCCCCTCCTTGAAAAAAGGAGGGGAGTTTCCAGCACGAGGCAGGCCCAACGCGAGATCAACCCCTACCCCTCCCGCTGAAGAAGCGGGACCTTGTGCCGGGGAGCCTTTGGTTACCAACACGAGTGATTTTCTTCGGGTAGTAAAAATGTCGTAATAGACTTAGTTTTCGCGCAACATGAGTGTGGGATAATTTCCCCCTTTAGATTCTGTGTTAATAGGATGAAACTATAACCATATAACGATATTTGCAGCCTGAGGGCTGTGTGAAAAGAATGCCTTGCGGCATTCTTTTCGTATTTTTGCGGATAATATTTGGTTGGATTTTTTATGGAAGCGATAGTAAATAAAGTAGCGGAGAGTGGGCTGGTGACGCTGGACCTGGCGCAGTATATAGTTAAGGACGAGGTGGTGGCCTTTGACCTGAAGCCCTTCCTGTACATGGAGCTGATACTGAAGGAGAAGGATTACCGCGCAGCCCTGCAAACGCACGACTGGGCGCAGTATGCAGGCAAGCATGTGGCAGTGTACTGCACCGTGGATGCCATAGTGCCGGTATGGGCGTATATGCTGGCGGCAGTGTACCTGGAGCCACTGGCGGCATCTATAGCCTATAGCACGCCTGCCGAGCTGGAAAAGGCCCTGCTGCTGCAACGCATAGCCGCGATAGACACTACTGAATATGCCGATAAGCGGGTGGTGATAAAGGGCTGTGGTGACGAGCCGGTGCCCGATGCCGCCTATGTGGCCATAACTGCCCGCCTGCGCCCGGTGGCCAAATCTATAATGTATGGCGAGCCTTGCTCTACGGTGCCGATATATAAGGCTCCTAAGAATGTATAACGTATAGCAGCTCATTGATTATTAATCATAAGCAATATTGAAATAAAAATATGTAATGTATGAACGTTTTTTTTCGTATTATTACATACTGCCAAGTTAATTCAGGGCATATTGTTTATTAAGTTTTGGATAATTCTATGAAGCAATTTTTTACCCTTCTTGTATCGTTTGTGTTTTTGTGCATTTATGCGCAGGCACAGCCATTGCCCTGCCCTCCTTTGCGCACAACAACTATAGCAGCCACAGGAGCAACGACCATATGCCGTGGAAACAGTGCCACTCTGGGCAATACACATACGACGGCTATAAAGTCGACATCGAGCTATGACTTTTCGAGGATACCTTATTTACCTACAGCCTATGATGGCTCGGGCAATACGGGCGGAACAGCAAATGTGCTTATACACGTAGATGATGAATACACAAGTGTTGTTCCCATCCCATTTGAGTTTTGTTTTTATGGTACTAAATATAACTCTTGTGTAATTGGCGCAAATGGTGAGATTTGTTTTAACACCAGTCTTGCCGGTGGTAGTTGCCCATGGTCCATTTCAGGTCCTATTCCTACATCAGGGGAGTTGAATGATGCCACACTGAATACCATTATGGGTGTTTACCAGGATATAGACCCGGGAATAGCAGGCTCTGTAAACTGGGCTGTTTTTGGAACTGCTCCCTGCCGTACATTTGTTGTATCGTGGAACCAGGTGCCTTACTTTGATGGTAGCCTGTGCCTGCCTGATACCAACACACAACAGATCGTGCTGTATGAATCAACGTATGCTATTGATATTTTTGTGAAGCACAAGCCTGTGTGTACTGCTTGGAATGGGGGTTTAGCTATATTAGGACTTTGTGATGCAACCGGAGCTAACTACAACGTACCACCTGAGTATAATGCTACTGTTTTCTCCATGGACGATTCCGGCTTCCGGTTCACTCCGAGTGCACCTGCCACATGGACGTATGTATGGAGCGATGCAGGCGGGGTGGTAGGCACAGATTCTTCGCTCACCATAAGCCCAACAACCACTACTACTTATACCGTTACGGGTATTGCTTCCACCAACTGTGATTCTTACAAAGTAACATCTCCTATAGTAGTAACGGTGTTACCGGATATCAGCATCAGCCGCACTACATTTACCAACCCTACATTATGTGGGGCATGTGACGGCACTATAACGCTGTATGGCCTGCCGCCAGGCACTATAGACACCATTAAGTATAAATACAACGGTGTGTGGCAACCGAATGTGATACAAACGTCCTCAGGTACCGGCACAATAACGCTTACCGGGCTGTGCGCAGATGTAACGGGAGCTACAGGTGGCGTGGGTACCTACGACAGTATAAGCCTCATAGAAACAGGTGGTTGCCGGGTAACGCCTGTAGGGCCTATCAGGCTTACTAACCCGCCTATATCCATCAGCTTCATTAATACAACCAACCCTTCATCGGCATGTACTGCGGATGGTACGATGGAGATCGACGGGCTATATCCCACGCATACTTATACGATAACTTTTGACAAGAACGGCACACCACAAACACCTATAGCCGCAACAAGCAGCAGCAGCGGCACTATTACCCTAACCGGGCTTACGGGTACACCACCGCTGGGCGATGTGTATAGCAATATCGTAGCTGCATTCCCTGCATGTACTACACCTGCCAGGGGGCCATACACATTGCTGGGGCCGAATGCGCTTAATATCAGTATCCTTACGTTCACCAATCCTTCGCAGTGCGGGTATTGCGATGGAACAATAGAATTGGGTAATGTGCCTCCGCTACAGCCTTTCATTGTCAATTATATGAAAGACGGTGTGGCGCAGCCTGCCATAACAGTTACATCGAGAACAGATAGTACAATACTGATAGTGAATACGTGCGACAGAAGCATTTATTCTAATTTCACCGTTACTACCGGACCTTGTGTATACACGGTAGCCGGTAGTGCTTTGATGCAAGCGCCACCAATCACCGATTCGTTCTATAATGTGGTGCACCTGGGTTGTAATGGCGACAGTGTGTTCTTCTACAACTTATCTACAAACTCAGGGCCACTTTATTATGTGTGGAATTTCGGGGATGGCACTACAGACCGCACGGAGAACCCGATGCATATCTTTGCGCAGGGCGTATATACGGTGACACTGAGCGCGGGCAACCATGTGTGTACGGATACCTTTACGGTAAAGGATTCCCTGGTGCATCCGCTGAAGGCGATCTTTACAGAAACGCCGGATATTATTTGCCAGAAGGAGCCTGTTACATTTACCAACAGTTCTATAGGCACTGCTGCTACTTATGCGTGGAACTTTGGTAACGGCAGCAATGGCAGCACTACCGCCAACCCTATTTATACTTACAACAATACAGGCGTATACAAGGTGCAACTGGTAGCTACAGACTTTGTGCCGTGCAGTGATACTGCATATGCTACGGTGTATGTGGATTCAACCAGCCCGATAAGTCTCCAGATCACAGACAGTGTGCTGTGCCGCAGCACGTACACCACCTTCTATGCCAACTACACAGCCATAGGCAATACCGGCATCACCTGGAATTTCGGTAACGGCGACAGTATACTGAATGTGAACCCTGTGCAACATGCGTTTGATGGTACAGGCAGTTTCTTAGTAACGGCTACGGCGCACTTCAGGACGTGCAGGGATACCAGTGTAAGCAAGCTGGTGACGGTATACCAGATGCCTATGCTGGACCTCGCTGATGAATATTCGATATGCCCGGGCAGCGAATCGCTGGTGCTCGCTGATAACCTGAATTTGAACACGGCGCATACATCGTGGCTGTGGAGTACGGGCGCTACCACGCCGGGCATTACTGTTGTGGAGCCGGGGGTGTATACGCTTACGGTAAACATCAGCGGCTGCATCAATGGCGAAACGATAACGGTGAAGAATGATTGCTACATGAACATACCCAATGTGTTCACACCCAATAATGACGGGCTGAATGATTACTTCTTCCCACGGCAGTATTTGACCAGTGGGCTTACTACTTTCAGTATGAGTATTTATAACCGCTGGGGGCAGTTGGTATTTGCATCAACCTCGCTGGATGGCCGCGGGTGGGATGGCAAATTCAACGGTGTAGACCAGGTAGAGGGTGTGTATGTGTACATTATAGATGCCACCTTCAAAGACGGGCAGAAAGAACACCACCAGGGGAATGTGACCTTGCTGAGGTAGGAGCAAATAATTTGCAAGTAGGTATTGGTGATGCGTGTTTTATGATCTTAGGTCGTAATAAGCATCGTAAAATGTGAGAAAAGTAGGTCTCGGTGAGCCTCGCCGAACCATGATACCGTTGAGGGTTGTAGGATAATGAGTGTAGGTGTTTAGTGTTCTTTATCTAATTTGTGTTACCTGCCCGGCAGCGGTGTCGTGGTTCGGCGAGGCTCACCGAGACCTACCAAACACCCCACCTATCAAACACTTCAAAAATTAGAGCTCGTAGAGAATTATTATTGTAAAAGAAGCGCAATGAAAAACCACATCTACTACGTTTATATTCTTCAATGCGCTGACAATTCCTACTATACCGGTATAAGCAATCATCTTGAAAAGCGAATCGAAGAACATGAAAAGGGAGTATATCCAACCTGCTATACTTACTCGAGAAGGCCTGTTGTACTAAAGTTCACGGAAAGTTATTAGTTTGTACAAGATGCTATCGCTCGTGAAAAACAGGTAAAGCGATGGTCGCGGGAAAAGAAAGAAGCGCTAATGAAGGGCGATTTTGAAGAATTAAAGAGGTTGGCAAGGAATAGAGTGAAGGAAAAGGATCCAGGTATTTGAGGCTGTTATTTCCTGCTGTTATTACGTGTCCGGCAACGGCGCCATGGTTCGGCGAGGCTCACCGAGACCTACCTATCTACCTATCTATCTATTTTCTGTGAATAGATCAGAATACATCAGTTATAAGAGCAACAATAATAAATATATAAAATTTGCCAACGATTGGCTTTAAATTACCGTCTATTAATTTTGCAATAACTTTATTGCGGGTAAAGTCATGTTTATGAGCAATCGCGTTACGATCGGCGCTTTATTTATATTGTCCCTTTTTTTAGGTAGCAAAAGCTATGCGCAAATGGTGGGCGACTGTGTATTTCTGCAAGGGCATTATGTGGAGATAGGTGTGGCGCCTAATGGCGGCTTTGGCAGCACTTTGCCTGCGCCGGCGGGCTATCACCCATTCCTGGGCGGCACCACATTTAATTTCTGGGATCCTGCTGCTGCCAGCGCTACCACCAGCGGCAACTTTATAGGCTTTGTGGCCGACTATGGCCGCGATGGCTGGACAGTGGGCGCACCACCTTTTTTTGGCGATTTTTACCTGCCCGGCGACCCGCAGGAAGGTTGGGCGATACAGCAAGGCGCCACACATGCGCAGGCTACAGCCTACATACCATCTTATCAATACACCAGCGGCCCTGCGCTTACCGGGTATACAGGCGGGCTATCGGGTACCAACTCGGCATTCGTACACTTGCCGGGCGGTATTATGAAAGGCATATGGAACGGCAGGGATGGCGCACTGGCCATCAGGCAGACAACGATATTAGACACCACAAAATTATACTTTACCGTAAACGTGGTGATCACCAATACCGGCAGCGTGCCGGTAACTGATATTTACTATATACGCACAGTGGACCCTGATAACGATGAAACGCGCAACCCTGGCGACTATACCACTGTGAATACTATTACATACCAGTTGCCTAATCCTACCAACCGTGTGCTGGTATCTACTACGGGCAATGACGACCACCGTGCCTACCTTGGCCTGGGTACAAAGGACTGCCGTGCCAAGTGTATGATCTTTGACGGAGGCCTGGCCCCTGAATACTCCCTTGATTCTATGTGGGATGGACTTACGACCTATATTTACACACAGGGTACAGGCTCAACTGCTGATGTGGGCATAGCGCTCGATTATAATATAGGCACGCTGGCGGCAGGCGACAGCACACAGCTTACGTATGCCTACATCCTGAACGCGGCATATATAGACAGCGCGCTGGATGCCACGCAGCCTGCCTATTATGTGAATGATACACTGAATGATTCGGCGATCAACCTTTGTTTCTATACCGGTGACAGCATCATTATCAATATTACTAACGGCGGCTTTTACCACTGGAGCTGGGCGCCTGATTCATTCCTAGCAAGCCCCATGACGGAAGGGCCATTCAATGTTATTCATAGCGACAGCATCACCAGTAATATTGTTTATACCATTACCGGCACCAATGCTGCGGGCGGCTGCGACTCTATAGTTTATCACCTCACACTGTCGCACAACGGCTATCCGAAGCCTGTGCTTTCGCCTGCGGTTTCTTATTGCCAGGATGCCACCGGGGCCGCACAGCTTACGGCTGTGGGGTCTAATGTGCTTTGGTATACCTCTGCCACAGGTGGATCGGGTTCGCCCATAGCGCCCACGCCATCAACCACTACACCCGGAACATTTATTTTTTATGCCGACCAGTCGAACGGATTATGCCGCAGCCCGAGGGCGGCTGACACAGTGACGATCATACCACTACCCGCGCCGCCGTTCATATCAGATCCTACACCGTATTGCCAGGCGCAGCCATTTGTGCCGTTCACCATCACAGGCCTGGGCGTACTGTGGTACACTGCCCTTACAGGCGGAGTTGGCAGCGCTACCGCGCCCACTGTGAATACGAACATACCCGGTACCGATACTGTGTTTGCGAGCCAGACCGTAGCCGGTTGTGAAGGGCCGCGGCAGACCTATGTAGTAACCGTGCTGGACAGCATCATCCCGTCCTTCACTTATGCCATACGTTTTGGCTGCAAAGGAGATACAGTTGATTTTACGAACGGCTCTATTGGCGCTACTCAATATGAATGGACCTTTGGTGATGGCTACAGCGACACCGCTACCAACCCGGCGCACATATACATGTCGCAGAATACCTTTACTGTAACTGTGACCGCTAAGAACGCGCAGTGCTTTGACAGCGCCGCCCAGGTGGTTACACTCATACACCCGTTGCACGCGGCCTTTACTGCCGACCCTATGATCGTTTGCCAGGGATCGCCTGTTGCATTTACCAATTCGTCCTTAGGTACCGGGCTTAGCTATGTGTGGCACTTTGGCAATGGCGGCACGAGCATCAACGCGAATCCTTCCTACTCCTACAACAATACCGGCGCATACAAAGCGGAACTTATAGCTACAGATTTTGTGCCGTGCAAGGATACCGCGTATGCTACCATACAAGTGGATTCCATCAGCGCCATCAGCTTGTCGCTTACAGACAGTGTGCTGTGCCGCAGCACCTACAGCACGTTTACGGCCAACTATACATCGATAGGCAATACCGGCATCACCTGGAATTTTGGTGATGGCGATAGTATACTGAACCTGAACCCTGTAGCACATTCATTTGATGCTACGGGCAATTTTACGGTTACAGCCACAGCGTACTTCAGGGCGTGTAGGGATACTGCTATCAGTAAGCAAGTGACCATATACCCGCAACCAAGTATAGAGCTGGGCAGCGACCTGAGCATATGTCCCGGCAGCGAATCGCTGGTGCTGGCAGATAATAACAATATCAACATCGCACATACCTCGTGGCTATGGAGCACAGGCGCTACTACGCCCGCTATTACTATTGTAGAGCCGGGTGTGTATTCGGTGGTAGTGAATATTGATGGCTGCCGTGCTACTGATACTGTGACCGTGAAGAACGATTGCTACATGAACATACCCAATGTGTTTACACCAAACAATGACGGGCTGAATGATTACTTCTTCCCGCGGCAGTACCTCACAAGCGGTCTTACGAGTTTCAGTATGAGTATTTATAACCGCTGGGGGCAGCTGGTGTTTGCATCAACCTCGCTGGATGGCCGGGGCTGGGATGGTAAATTTAACGGTGTGGACCAGATCGAAGGGGTGTATGTGTATATCATAGATGCCACCTTCAAAGACGGGCAGAAAGAACACCACCAGGGGAATGTTACATTGCTTAGATAAATATATTTAATCAATTGTAAATAATCGGTTGGCAGCTATTAATAGGCTCTTTATTATTAAGGCAGTGATTTAAAGTGTAAATATAAATATATGTATATTTGCCAACCATAGTTACATATTATGCTGTCTTGATAACTACGGATTATAGTGTTAATTAAGGTGTTCGTAAAAAAAGTAGCTTTTTGAGCATATAAGCGAAAAATAGTTATAGTTTTAAAAAAAAACGAGTATATTTAACACTCAAAATCTGAACGAGGGGTTTTCCAAATTAAGATTTTCTGATCATTTTCAAATAATACAGTTATGAAGAACAAGTATCTTTTATTATTACTCACGATTAGTTTGCTCACCGCTGCAGGTAGTGCGAAAGCCCAGATAGTAGGCACTGACTGCTTTTTGCAAGGCACCTATCTGGAGATAGGGATGCAGGGCAACGGTTCGTTCGGGGCTAACACTTCTCCGTCTACCTATCATTCTCATCCGGGTTTTGGCACCGCATTAGCTGAGGTATATGACTATGGCCATGATGGCTGGACAGTAGGTACGCCCCCGTACATGGGCGATTATACTTATCCCGGTTCTCCTTTTGAGGGATGGGAACTACAGATAAATGGTGGGCAGGCACAGGGTTTCCAAGGCTCCGGTACCGGTTATGCTACTTCCGGTGCTACTATGACAAGCGCTCCTGTGACATACGCTTCAGGTGGCGGTCGGAAAACAGGAACCTTTAGCGGGACTATGACTGTTGGTACTCAAAGCCTTAATTTTGTTCAGGAAACACGCGTAGATGCGTTAGCTTCCTGGGTCACCGTAACCACTAAATTCTATAATACCAGTTCCACCACAGATGTTACAGGAGTTTATTACATGCGCTCCTGCGACCCGGATAATGATGAAACATGGCCCGGCGGCAGCTTTACCACAAATAACATGGTGAACTACCAGATACCTAACCCGGACAACCGTGTGGAAGTAACGGCTACAGGTATGAGCTCTACATTACCACCATTATCTTTAGCTACAAAAGATTGCCGTGCCGTTGCGTTTATCTATACTTGCTGGTCCCTGTCAGTGACTACAGACCTGAATGATCTCTGGACCCGCACTACAAGTACTGCATGCGGTTCGTATTTTGATGTAGGTGTGGTTCACAATGGTGATATAGCCATTGGCCTTGTATATAATATTGGTACTATTCCTCACGGCGACAGTGCGGTGATCTCTTACTCTTACGTATTCAATGGTGTGAACGGTATAGACAGCGCGCACCCTGATCCTGAGCTGGCCATCAACAATATACCGATCACTTCTTTCCCTGATACATTGCAGGCATGCTCGTTTCCGGGTGTTGATACGTTGCCTGTGGACATACTCTACGGTAACGATAAGGACTGGACCTGGGGCAAATGGACCTGGGCGCCTTCTGTTGGCCTTTCTTCTACGACAGGTGTAAATAACTATATACATATTAATGAGATTCCCGGCTACGTAACCTACACAATTACAGGTACTGATACCTCAGCAGGTACAGCGATGGACTGTAATGTGAAGACCATCATCTTTACAGTACATTCCTGCCATGCGGCATCTGCCAACAGCCCGTGCTATGGCGATACATTGCAGTTCCATATGTCGGGCGACTCTACCAGTTCCGCAGGCCCGGCTACTTATCTATGGACCGGCCCGCTGGGCTTCCGCAGCACATTGCATGATCCATTCAGGTATCCTGCTGTATGGACGGACACGGGCCTGTACCATGTGTACAAAACCCTTGCCGGTGTTATTGACACAGACAGCGTATACGTGACCATACACCCGCGCCCTGTAGTTACAGCAAGCAATAACGGGCCATTGTGCTCGGGTATGGTTGATACTTTATTGCTAAGGGCTACATCTACTATTGCCGGAGGTACATTCATCTGGTATAAACCAACAATAGATACTGCTGTTCTATCTACGTTACAAAATCCGTCCATTATAGGCTTTAACGGAGCAAACGTAGGTACATATGCTGTTGTAGCGACTACATCGTACGGGTGTAAAGACACGGCTTATACTGTAGCTGATACTATACCACGTCCTGTAGGACCTGTGATCAGCGACCGGAACCCTTATTGCCAGAACGATCCGTTCGTACCATTCACTGTTGGCCATCCTACAGGTAGTACTGTGTACTGGTACCCTACAAGGGCGGGTGGCACAGGTAGTACTACGCCATCTACCATATCTACTGTAGTGCCGGGCTATTATACTGTATATGCCAGCGATAAGGTAGGTAGCTGCGAAAGCTTAAGGGATTCACTGGTGGTGCATGTGATCACCAAGCCATTGGCGCCTATAGTAAGCGGCACATTGAATTATTGCCAGTATATAGGCCCTGTAACGCCATTGCATGTATTTGCGGATGCTATAGACACCGTAGACTGGTGGAC
>CAIVKT010000662.1 GCA_903906615.1 uncultured Bacteroidota bacterium
TGCTGTGCTAACCACAGAGCCGATATTAGTAGGGTCACCGGCCTTGATGATATATGTACCTGCGGTGATATCGGTAAATGAACTGACCTGCAATGAGGTAATGCCTGTAGCAATACTGGTGGTATTTGCCGCTACGTTTTCGGACAGTGTATCATTTGATAAATTAATGAACCGGACCTTTGCATTCCCTGACGAAGGAGCAGACACATCATCCGCAGTAACTACGTAGGATGAGTTGGTAATAATGCCCCCCACAAAAACAGAATAGTGGGTATTTGCGGCAAAAGAGGCATTGAACGACTTTAGAGGGTCGGTACCCCCAAGGCTGCTTACATAAAAAGTGATATCCTGGCTACCGGCGGTGATATACTGATACCCGGAAGTGCCTGCAAAAGCAACATTGGATGCACCTGTTACCTTTGTGGTGCCATCCGTAACGTATACACTGCCCGTACCGGCGGAGCCATTCACGAACATCACATCTGCTGAATTGGCGGGGGCAGAATTACTGCTTTTGCTACAACCGGCAAACGCAATGGCTGCAACAACAAATATGGAAAGAATCTTTTTCATGGTTTAATGATTTTTAACGGCAGAGATATGCCCTGCAATTGATACTTACAATAATCATGCCTGTTATATTTTATGCGGCATTTTTTACCGAGAAATAGAAGGTGGTACCCTTGCCCTCCTCGCTTTGCAGCCATATGTCGCCGCCGTTCTTTATGGCAAATTCTTTGCAGAGCATCAGGCCGATTCCGTTCCCTTTCTCATTAGCGGTGCCATCATTGCTATTGACGAGGCTGAATAACTTATGCTGCGTTTCCTTGCTCATGCCAATACCATCATCTGTTATAGCGAAGATGGTAAAGCCGGGCTTACTAACGGTATCGGCAGCAATGGTCACATGCCCGTTCTTCCTGGTGTATTTAAGTGCATTGGTAAGCAGGTTGCGGATAATAAAATCAAAATGGGCATAATCAACAAACACAACAATATCCTCTGGCGTATGGTCTGTGACCTGTATATTCTTCTCCGCGGCCTTTATCTTTTTAAGGTCTATGTTCTCCCTGATGTAGCCTTTGGGCTTTATTTTGGTCTGGTGCAGGCGAATGCCATTGACCAGCAGCTGGCCCCAGTAGAGTAGCTTGTCGAAGGTTTCGAGGGAGGCTTTGGTATGCTCCTTTAGGTTATCAAGCAGGTATTTCTTTTCTTCTTCGGTAGTGATCTCATCTTGATAAATATCTATGATCGTCGGTATGCGGGCGATGGGGCCGCGCAAGTCGTGTCCTATAACTGAGAAGAGCTTATCTTTTGTAGAGTTAAGCTCTTTGAGCTCTTTTTCATTAATGAGCAGCTGCCTGTTGAGCGCCCTTGTTTTGCGGTAGAAATACAGGAGTACTAACAGGGACAGGATAATAATAGCTGCAATCACGATGATCACATTGCGCTGGTATTCATTGTGTTTACTTAGTACTTCCAACTCCCTGATGCGCTGGTTGGTCTCGAACTGGTAGGCTTCGCTGATGCTGGTTATCTCTTTTGTTTTGTCGAGGCTGAATAATTGCTGCATCAGCTTTTGCTGCGCCTGTACTGTAGCGAATGCCTCTTTATAATTGCCCTGTTGCTGGTATATATCGGTCATTGACCCCAGCACATTTACGAGAAAAGTCCTGTTACCGGTGCTATCGCACATAGCCTTGGCCTGCTGCAGGTAGCGCATGGCTTCCGCGGGTTCTTTTGCACTGGTGAGCCTGGCCATTTCCTGTAGGCAGTTGCCCTGCATTTCCGGGAGATGTTCTTTAATGGCAATATCCAGGCCCTGGCGCAGATAACTCAGTGCTTGTTCTATTTGTCCTTTGTCTTCATAAAAATTGCAGAGATAGAGTAAACATTCTGAATGAGATGGCATAAAGGCCGGCCGGTTGCTTAATTCCAGGTCGTGCAAAAAGATATTCAAACCGCCCAGGGTATCCCCTTCTGCTATTTTCAAAATGCCCATCGTATTGTATAACGAGATCGACTGATCTACCAGGGGAGTGCGCCTGCTGGCCTGCTCACCCATCCTGAGATACTTACCGGCCTTGGCAGTATCATCATGTTCTATATACATGCTGCCCAGGTTGGAGCAGGTGATCATAAGGCCATGGTAATCCTTGAGGCTATCCTGTATTTTAAGCGCCATGACCATGTAGCGGGTTGCTTCTGCAAAATTGCCCTTAGTGCCCTGGATACTACCAAGGTTACTGTACATTTCACCGATACCCTGAGCATCATTACGCTGCCGGAATATATTGAGCGCATATAGCACTCTTTTTTCAGCGATCTCCATTCTGCCTTGGTGAAAATCTATAATACCCAACTGCGCCACTACCCGGGCTTCTCCAAGAGGGTCATTGTTCTGCTGTGCGAATTTTATACCTTGCTCGCCATACCAGGCCGATGAATCAGGGTTATTGACACTATAATGCCTGATCAGTTGCTTGTATAGATTTATCTTCTGAGTATCGATTTTAGATGCGGCAAGCTGTCTTAATACCTCACTCACATTGGTTTGAGAAAACAACGCAAAGGGCAAAAGCAGGACACATAATAGTAAATGCAAAAATCTCATAATAGTTGGGCGGTATTGCTCATAAAAATACAAGATTGCCTGTAATTATTTCCTTAAAGTAATACTAAACCATAATAATTAATATTACCTAATGCTTTAGCTGCTGCTTAAAATTTTAAAACCTGCGGAAAATCAAATAGTTTCGCCAAATAAAAATAGATACAAACATGGAAGCTATTCGCCATAACTGGACCCGGGAAGAGATAACAGCGATATACGAACGCCCGTTGCTGCCGCTGATGCTTGATGCGGCAAATGTTCAAAAGGAGTACCATGTATTTGGCGAAGTGCAGATCAGCAGCCTGCTGTCAATAAAAACAGGTGGCTGCTCCGAAGATTGTGCCTACTGCCCGCAGGCAGCCCGCTTTCATACAGGAGTAAAAGTACACGCCCTGATGCAAGTGGATGAAGTACTGGAAGCCGCACAAAATGCCAAAGCAGGTGGCGCATCACGCTTTTGTATGGGCGCTGCATGGCGCGAGGTGAGGGACAATCGTGATTTTGACCGGGTGATAGATATGGTAAAGGCCGTGAACGGCCTGGATATGGAAGTATGCTGCACCCTGGGCATGGTAAATGAACACCAGGCCGAGCGACTTGCAGAAGCAGGTCTCTATGCGTACAACCACAATGTAGATACATCAGAAGAACATTATACCGAGGTGATCACTACCCGTACTTACGGTGACCGACTGAACACGCTTTCCAATGTGCGCAAGGCAGGCATCACCGTATGCAGCGGCGGCATCATAGGCCTGGGCGAAACAGACGCAGACCGCGTGGGAATGCTGATGACATTGGCCAACCTGCCAAAACATCCTGAATCGGTGCCGATAAATGTGCTGGTGCCTGTAGCAGGCACACCACTGGCCGATAACAGCCGCGTACCCTTTGATGAGCTGGTGCGCATGATAGCCACCGCGCGCATAGTGATGCCCGCATCGGCGGTAAGGCTTTCGGCAGGCAGGCTGGAGCTTTCTGTGGCCGAGCAGGGTATGTGCTTTATGGCAGGCGCTAACTCCATATTTGCAGGAGATAAATTGCTGACCACACCCAACCCGGAATTTAATTCGGATAAGGAGATGTTCCGCATACTGGGGCTGACACCAAAAGCTGCATTTGCAGACGGACACCCAAGGCACAAACAGCCTGCAGAACAGACCGCATGAACCGTGTTGACCAACACCTGAGCCATAAACTGGAAGAAAGGATACAGGCCGGAAACCTGCGGGTGTTGCGCGTGAGCAGGCAACCTGTAGATTTTTTCTCCAACGACTATCTTGGCCTTGCCACTACCGGCTTGCTGCACAGCCTGATACCAGAGGCCCGTAACAGACAAAGCACGGGATCCACAGGCTCACGTCTGTTATCGGGCAACAATGCACAGACCGAAGAACTGGAAACATTCATCGCATCGTTTCATAAAGCCGAGGCGGCGCTGTTATTCAATTCAGGGTATGATGCTAATGTGGGGCTGCTTTCGTGTATACCCTCGCGGCACACTACCATACTTTACGATGAGCTGTGCCATGCCAGCATAATAGACGGTGTGCGCCTGGGCCAATGTGCTAACAAGTACAAATTCGGGCATAATGACATGGACGAACTGGAGGGCCAGCTTAAAAAATATCAAGAACAAGGCCCGGTGCTGGTGGTGGTAGAATCTGTATACTCCATGGATGGCGATATGGCTCCTCTTGCCGCGTTAGCAGACCTTTGCGCAGCATATGATGCACAATTGATCGTGGATGAGGCACATGCCACCGGTGTATTCGGCACGCATGGCGCGGGACTCGTGTGCGCCCTGGGCTTACAGGACAGGGTTTTTGCGCGGATACATACTTTTGGCAAGGCATTGGGGTGCCATGGCGCAGTAGTGGTGGGCAGCGCATTGCTGCGGCAATATCTTATTAATTTTGCACGATCGTTCATTTACACCACCGCTTTGCCGGGGCAGAGTGTGCAGGCCATACGGGCCGCATATGGCTACCTGGCGGGTGGTACGTTTTCTAATGAACCACTGCATGAGCTTATTGCTTATTTCAGGGGCCGCATAGAAGGCAGCGGCAATACTAACTGGAAGGACAGCCACAGCGCTATACAGGCATTGGTTATTGGCGATAACATGCGCAGCAGGGAAGTGGCGGCGCGGTTGCAACGGGCAGGGCTGCAAGTGAACCCTATATTACACCCCACGGTATCCTTAGGTATGGAGCGGCTGAGAGTGTGCCTGCATATGTTTAATACAAAAGAAGAGGTAGGTGTGTTGTTTGATAATTTGCAAAGCGCATAGAACCATTTTCCTGTTATTCCCACATTCCTTACTTTTGATGCTGTGAAACATAATTCAATAGCCATACTGGGCATACATACCGGTATCGGCAAAACGGTGGCATCGGCGGTGATAGCAGAGGCCATAGGAGCTGATTACTGGAAGCCGGTGCAGGCAGGTTTGGAAGAGCGGGATACCGCGCAGGTGATGCAGTTGCTGACCAATGGCGCAGGGCGGGTACACCCTGAAGCATTGTTGCTGACGCAGCCTATGTCGCCGCATGCAGCTGCAGAGATAGATGGCGTAGTGGTAGACTACACAAAATTTGATTGGCCGCAGACAGATAAAACGTTATTGGTGGAAACTGCTGGTGGAATACTGTCGCCTATGTCTGCACATACTACCATGGCCGATTTCGTGGCGCACTACAAGCTGCCCGCAATACTGGTGGTGCAAAATTACCTGGGTAGCATCAACCATACTTTGTTAAGTATAGAGGTATTAAAAAGCAGGGGCATTAAGCTACTGGGTATTGTTATCAGCGGAGCGCCCTATGAGTCATCCGAAAGCTTTATAGAACAATATGCAGGTGTGCAGATCATCGCCCGCATACCGCATTTACCTGTGCTGAACAATGAAAGCGTGCGCACTTGCGCAGGCACTATAAAAGCCTCTTTGCAACAGGCATTACAATTACCAA
>CAIVKT010000663.1 GCA_903906615.1 uncultured Bacteroidota bacterium
ACATCACTCCACTCATGTGGTGTATTACGTGCATAAGAACCAAAAAGTATCACCTTCTTAAAGTGTACCCCAACTCTATTGCATTCTGCTATGTAATCTGAAATATACTTCATCAGATCTTTTGTTGTAAACATTCGCTTATTGATTTTATACGCTGAATACAGTTAGTGGTAAATTCTTTTGTGGTTTTCTCTTTCAAAGAATTAGTATAGTCAGGATATCTTCCAGTCAACTGATACTCATTCATCTTGTTAAGGAATGATATATCATCTTTTGATAGTCCTATATCTTTTGCCGGGAGCAATTTCACCAGGTTATGGATAAATGGCGGTGTGTTCCATCATTGTTACTTACCCATAGCGCTTTACATATTTTCTCTAAATACAGATGCCCGAAGAATAAACTATGCGTATATCTCCCCTTCTTTAAATAACGAGTGCATAGTTATTTCATCATCTTCCGAAGATTTAAGCCAATAGGCGATATGCTCTTCTTTGGTAATCATATCATTAACATTCTATACAAAAGTAATAAATTTAAAACAAAGAAGATTTACCCTACTTGTATAGAACAAACAGTTCCCGTTTATACAGCACCTCCTTCGCACCCGGCTCCATGCCCTGCCTGCTATAGAGTACCTCACTAATATTACCCGCAGCATCGTAACTGTATGCTTCTGTGTTTATGAGACTGCGCTTATCGCCGCTGAACACGTAATTCTTTTGCAACGTAAGCTTATGCTGATCGTTGTAGGTATTCACATACAATGCTTCTGTATCATTCTTGCTGACATTCATAGTTACCAAACCCGCTATCAAGGTATCTTTATAGGTGTACAGGTTCTTCTTTGAGGAGGAGTATCTGCATTCGTACGTAGTAAATGCCTCTTGCGACATTTTGTTCCCCGTATTATACGTTCTGCGAGTTGCATACACCATATTTTGCGGACCGGGTGCAATAGTCGTATCTCCGTCACTTTTATAAACGGTTATCGTATCCACATTGCCACGCTTGTCGTACCCGAAATAATACTCCGTAAATTTATATTGCGAATTCTCCGTTCTGCGCTCCATGGCCACACGTTTCTTTTTATCATAGCGGTAGCGGTACCTTGTTTCCCTTCTGCTCACAGAATCTACAGCGTAAAGCGCATTGCCGTCTTTATTATAGGCGTACCGCTCACTGGCCGTGATATTCTCAATCTCCGGTATGCCTGCAGCTATCAAAGAGTCTATATTGTCTATTCCTTTTTCCATATCCGGGTGGCCGCCATCTTCGGGCCGCCAGCCGTCCATTGCAGGCCGTAAAGCAGTTTCCTGCAAGGCTATGTACGAGTTGGCAGGTGCCAGTTGGTATTTCCTTTTGGTAAGCATGTTGCCATTTGCATCATAAGTGTACCTTGTCCGGTCACCTTCTTTCAGCATACTTAGCCTGCTGCCGAAAGGCAGTGCCTTAGCATCATCCCAGGTCCCGTATTCGTAATGGCTGGCTTCTTTAATAAGGCCGGAAGGGTAATACTCATAATGATCAATGTCTGTAGTATCCATTGTTCCCTTCGCAGACAGCCCGAACGTGATCACGTCAAAACCCTTATACCCGCCTCTCAATATCTGCCCATTAACCACATTGCGCTCTTTATAAGGATCGGGTGCTTTTTTGTATTGCGCCGCAGCACCGAGGGTACTCAACACCAGCACTGTAGCGAGAAGAGGCCTGTTATACATACCGGTGATCTTTAAATGGTTATTCAAAAATAACTATAAAAGAAGCAAAACGAATGGATAAAACGGATTCTTATCTAACTTAGCTTACCCAACACGAAAGATCATGCAAAAGATAGTTCCCTTCTTATGGTACAACGGACAGGCGCAGGAAGCCGCGACCTTCTATACTTCCATCTTTAAAGACGCAAAGATCATCAGCAGCAATCCGCAGTCTGCCGTATTTGAGCTGCAAGGTAGGGAGTTCTATGCCTTCAATGGCGGCCCAATGTTCGAGTTTACACCGGCCATATCCATGTTCGTTAATTGCGATACGCAGGAAGAAGTGGACTACTATTGGGAGAAGCTATCCGAAGGCGGGGAGCACTCGCGCTGCGGCTGGCTCAAAGATAAATTCGGCCTTTCGTGGCAGGTAGTACCCGCCATGCTAAGTTCTGTACTTGGTGGCTCCGATGCTGCCGGATCAAAGCGGGCCATGCAGGCCATGCTCGCCATGTCCAAATTAAATATAGCCGCACTACAGGCTGCTTATGACGGAAAATAAGGCACCGATGGAAGCAGCTAAGCATAATACTTATAGTAGTGTAGATGAATACCTTTCGGATCTGCCTGTTGCAGAACAAGCATTACTGCAAAAGGTACGTACTGCTATTCTCAGCAGCGCTAAAGGCATAGAGGAATCCATCAGCTACCACATCCCTACCTATAAATACATGGGCGAGCGATTGATATTCTTTGCTGCATTTAAAAATCATTGCTCGCTTATTGCTGTAGATAAGAAAATACTATCGGCACTCAGCGAAGAGCTGCAACCATATAAGACCACCGGCACTACTATTCATTTTTCATCGGCAAAACCATTGCCCGTCTCGCTGATAAAAAAGATCGTCAAACTACGGATCGAAGGAAAGAAGGACAAAATAGCTATGAAGCAAATGATGAACAAGAAAACAACAACCTATCAACTTATCAACCGGTCTACATCCTCTGCATCCTCCTTATAAGCTCTATCCAAATAGCCATCTTTAATATGATCGTATAACGAGTGTCTGTCTATCAGGTTGGAGCAAAGGCTTGCGATCATACCCGCCAGCATCAGGTGAAATACAATGTTGTGCCTGTCGGTCATTTCCAGTACCAATATTGCGCAGGTAAAAGGTGAACGGGTAACGCCGGTAAGGAAAGCCACCATACCTGAGAGTACGAGTATATTGGCATTGGCAGCAGTAAAATGGAATATCCCGGCTATAAACGCACCAATAGTGGCACCGGCACCTAAAGAGGGTGCAAATATACCACCTGCTCCGCCTGTGGTAAATGCCGCTATCGGACCCAGTACCCTCACTAACGGCAGCCCTAATCCTACATGCTTGTCTTGTGTAAATAAGATACGCGACATCTCTGCCTTACCAGATCCTAAAATACCATCATTAAAAAAGTACGCTATTGCGGCTACCAGCAATCCGCAACCTGCCACATAAAGCAACTGCGCGCCATATCTCTTCAGCGTCTTCTTCCAATTGAGTACCCGTAATATGGCCACAGACATCAGGCTTCCGGCAAAGGCAGCTATACAGGCCACAAGCGCCACCGTGAGCATAATATAAGGAGACGCGTTAGTTACATCAGGGTAGCCAAGATAAAGATATGGCCCCAGCATACCCTGTGCCGTAAGCCCGG